>NZ_JAPNMC010000014.1:0-113745 GCF_026627565.1 Enterobacter cloacae complex sp. 2022EL-00788
GTGGTGGTACAGCACGAAAGTGGGGGTGATCGACCTGAAGAAAAAGTCGATCACCATGGGTAAAGGATGTTAAAAAGTGTTCACCATGTCCCCGAACACCTGTCTACCATGTCCCCGGACCGTACACGGGGAGAGGGTTAGGGTGAGGGGAATATACGGCACTCCCCGCTAGCCAAACCCACATTCCCCCGCTACACTCCCTTCATCCATCAACCCACTGAATATATAAGGAGGCCAATTATGCTGTATTGTGAAATTTTTAATTTTTCACATACTCTTGGCGATCGCACCAGCTCAAGCGTTATCGGTATCGTGCTGCGATAACTTCTGCTTGAGCGAAGCCACCAACCCCTGAAATCCCTTCTCTCGGGCTTACTGAGTTATCGTCAGCGATGTTTGACGAGGCATAACCATGCCTGTAACTCTTGGGTAAGCAACAATGAGCACTTTACTCACTGCACATTCATTACGCGTTGATACAGCGTTTGGCACGCTCTTCGACTCTCTCTCCTTTACGCTAAAAAAAGGCGACCGCCTTGGTCTGCTGGGCGATAACGGCTGCGGCAAAAGCACGCTGCTTAAAGTCCTCGACGGAACGCAACTTCCTGCGGCCGGAACGGTTTCTCTTGCGGGTCATTGTCTGATGGCGCGCGTGGAACAGCACCTGCCGGAGGCTATTTATCCCCTGACCATGCTGGATGCGGTGCTGGCTCAGCTGCCGACCGGCGAGCGCGACAGCCTGCGCTGGAAAGCGGAAACGCTGCTTGCCAGTATGGGCTTCACGCCGCAGGAAACGGCGCTGCAATCCGCTACGCTGAGCGGCGGCCAGCACACGCGTTTACTGCTGGCGCGAGCGCTGATTGGCGATCCGGATCTGCTGCTGCTGGACGAACCGAGCAACCACCTTGACCTGCCAACCCTGCTCTGGCTGGAGCAGTTTTTACAGAACTGGTCCGGCAGCTTTGTTCTTGTCTCACACGACCGGCAGCTGCTGGACGCGGTGACCAACGGCAGCTGGATCCTGCGCGATAAGACGCTGCACTACTTTGCCCTTCCCTGCACGGCGGCACGCAAGGCGCTTGAAGCTAAAGATGAAAGCGACGCGCAGCGCCATAAGGCGGAGCAAAAGGAAATCGACCGCGTAACGGCCAGCGCGAAGCGGCTGGCGACCTGGGGCAAGGTCTACGACAACGAAGATCTCGCCCGTAAGGCGAAGCAGATGGAAAAACAGGTCGAACGGCTGAAGGATAATCAGACGGAACTGACGGAGGGCAGCCAGTGGACCTTAACCCTGCGCGGGGACGCGCTGCGGGCAGACCGCCTGCTTGAAATCACCAACCTCGGCGTGCCCCCTGCGCCGGGCCTGCCGGATCTGTTTACGATTGACAGCGCGCGCCTGAAAAGCGGCGACCGCATTGCAGTTGTGGGTCGTAACGGCTGCGGTAAATCGTCGCTGATGAAGCTTATCTGGCGACATTTTCGTGACGACATCTCAGATGACGGGCTTAAGCGTCATCCGCGCGTCTCGCCCGGCTACTACGACCAGACGCTGCACCAGCTGCCGGACGATGCGGCGCTGCTTGATGCGCTGGAACCTTTCTCGCCCGATCCGCAGACCCGCAAAATGGCGCTTATCAGCGCCGGTTTCCCGTGGGCGCGTCACGGGCAGAAAGTCAGTACGCTGAGCGGTGGCGAGCGTTCACGCCTGCTGTTTGTCGGCCTGACGCTTGCCCGCTATAGCCTGCTGATGCTGGATGAGCCAACAAACCATCTGGATATGGAAGGCAAAGACGCTCTGGCCGAAACCCTGCAACGGTTTGAAGGCGGCGTTCTGCTGGTAAGCCACGACCGTCATCTGATTAGCCGAAGCTGTAACCGTTTCTGGCTGATTGAGGACGGCAGGCTGAGCGAATGGCACGACGCGGAGGCGGTGTTCGACCGGCTGCGTGAAGGCACTGAGCCGGTTGCACAAGCGGCGTCGACGGCCGCGTCCAGGGCGCAACCTTCTCAACCTGACGATCTGCTCGAACGCCTGGTCGCGCTTGAAGCGCTGCTGGAAGAGGACCTGGCGCGAAAGCCAAAACATCAGAAGCCGCAGCTCCAGGCGCAGTGGCGTAAAGAGATTGAGGAAATAGAAGCCCGGCTGTAACTCAGTACCCGGTGGTCGTTACGCCGGGTCATTTTTACCCTTTTCCAGACGGCGTATTCCCCTACCGATTATTAGAGGATCGCCGTATTCTTAATCTGAAATTGCACTAAATAATGACATTATGTTGCGGATGCCTTGCATTACAGCGCCAACGTATTAATCCTTAGGAGGTATTACACCTGCTATGCAGATACTCATCATGAAAAGGAGAAACACATGAAGGCTGCTGTTGTCACTCAGGATCATCAGGTTAACGTCACGGATAAAACCTTACGCTCGCTCAGGCACGGTGAAGCGCTGCTGAAAATGGAGTGCTGCGGGGTTTGTCACACCGATCTTCATGTTAAGAACGGCGATTTTGGTGACAAAACCGGGGTGATCCTCGGCCACGAAGGGATTGGTATCGTCAAAGAGATCGGCCCGGGCGTAACGTCGTTAAAAGTGGGCGACCGTGCGAGCGTGGCGTGGTTCTTTGAAGGCTGTGGTCACTGTGAATATTGTAATACAGGCAACGAGACCCTGTGCCGCGCCGTGAAAAACGCGGGTTATTCCGTTGACGGCGGCATGGCTGAAGAGTGTATCGTGACCGCTGATTACGCCGTAAAAGTCCCGGACGGGCTGGACTCCGCGGCGGCGAGCAGCATTACCTGCGCCGGCGTAACCACCTACAAGGCCGTGAAGGTCTCTGACATCAAACCCGGACAGTGGATTGCGATTTACGGACTGGGTGGCCTGGGCAACCTCGCGCTGCAGTACGCTAAAAATGTCTTTAATGCAAAAGTCATCGCAATCGATGTGAACGACGAACAGCTGAAGCTCGCCGCCAGCATGGGCGCGGACTTGACCGTGAACTCCCGCAGCGAAGAGGCGGCAAAAGTGATTCAGGAAAAAACGGGCGGCGCACACGCAGCCGTGGTGACGGCAGTGGCGAAAGCGGCCTTCAACTCCGCCGTTGATGCGGTGCGTGCCGGGGGCCGCGTGGTGGCCGTTGGCCTGCCGCCGGAAGCGATGAGCCTGGATATTCCCCGTCTGGTACTGGACGGCATTCAGGTGGTGGGCTCACTGGTGGGTACCCGTCAGGATCTGCTCGAAGCCTTCCAGTTTGCGGCGGAAGGCAAGGTCGTGCCGAAGGTCACGATGCGTCCGCTGGAAGATATCAACGCCATCTTCAAAGAGATGGAACAGGGCCAGATCCGTGGCCGCATGGTAATTGATTTACGCTCGTAATTCAGGCTTGGTCTCCCCACCCTAGGGTGAGGAGATCTCAACTGAGTAAAATCAGGCCAGCGCCCGGGCGTTGGCCTGGCGCTTTTTGGCACATAAATGGCCATACAACAGCAGCGAGGTCATTGCCGAGAAGGACAAGATCGCCGCCGGAAGCGTGACGTAGCTCCAGCTGAAGCCGAGAACGATCGTCATTCCGCCAAAATACGCGCCAATTGCACTGCCGAGATTGAACGCCATCTGCCCGCCTGCCGCCCCCAGCATCTCGCCCCCTTTCGCATTTTGCAGCAGCAGAATTTGCAGCGGCGCAGAGAGCGCAAACAGCCCGGCGCAGCAGACGAATCCCATCACCAGCGAAGCGGTTTTCAGTTCGCCAAAAGCGAACAATGCCAGCAGCGAGGCCACAATCACCAGGTCGGTGGTGGCCGCAATGCGCAGGGGGCTAAAGCGCGCGGATAATTTTCCGCTGAGCATATTACCCAGCACCATGCCAAGCCCCATCAGCATCATGATCGCGGTCATCAGCCCCTCGGAGAAGCCTGACACGTTGACCATAAACGGCTTCACGAAGCTAAACCAGGCAAACACGCCGGCGTTGCCGAACATCGTGGCGGCAAAAATGAGCCACGGCTCCGGTTTCTTCAGGAAGCGAAATTGTTCCGTCAGCCGGGTGGCTGTCGTGTCGCGTATATCTGGCACCCACAGCAGGACCGACAGGATCACCAGCGCGTCAAACACCGCAATTAAAAAGAAGGTGTAACGCCAGCTAAACTCGTGCCCAAGCCAGGTACCCAGCGGTACGCCCAGCAGATTGGCTACGGTCATCCCGGCGATCATCCCGGCGACGGCAACCGTCACCTTTCCCGGCGGTGCGATCTTCGACAGGACGATCGCCCCCACGCCGAAAATCGCGCCATGAGGGAAGCCAGAGATTAACCGCCCCGCCGCCAGCCCGACATAGGACGTTGAGAAAGTAAACAGAGCATTACCAACGACGCACATCGTCATCAGAAACAGCAGCGTTATTTTAAGGGAGAATTTGCCGGAGAACAGCGCCACAATCGGCGCGCCGATGACCACGCCAAAGGCGTAAAACGAAATCATATTCCCGGCGGAGGGAATAGAAATTCCCGTGTCATGTGCAAGCTCTGTCAGCACGCCCATGATGCCAAATTCAGCCATCCCCAGGCCAAAGGTGCCAAGCGCCAACGAAAAAATTGTCTTTTTCATACTACAGCCACGTTTGAAAAATATGCAGGGTGCATTATTGATTAAACTTGTATGGTGAGCCAGCTCAAACCAGCTTTCTGACACATTAATCCATTTATTCAGGTCGATTACACCCAGGCCACGGCCTCGATTCCGCGACCGGATACGGGCCGCAGAGGGTAGCGCCGCTTTCTCGAACGATTTCACAGAGTACATATAAAGGACGGCATGCAGATAAGGTTGAATTATCGAAACGCAGAGCTTACAAAATAAACCGAAAATATTCCTTCAGGCATCTTGCAGATCGAGGTTAATTATACTGGAAGGCGGTTCGCATAATTTATATTACCAGGGGAAACGGTATTTTTTTTATTGCCTTCTGCCGATAATGGCCGCACCAACCAAGGGGGAAAAAAATGAAACAAACACCAGAGTACGGTTCATCAAGAAGTATGACACCAACTAAGCCCCTGAGACATTCGACGCCAGGCAGGACGGCAAAACGCCAGGTATCGGAAGCGTATCGTGCATTTATTCGAGTAATGAATGAGCTTGTAGAAAAGTACGGAACAATAACTGATGATGAGTTTTTCAGGGTGCTTTAATGCTGCGACAATTCAATGTTCAGGCCCGCGCAAGCGCAGCGCCGCCGGACAAAGCCGACGGCGCAAGGCTTACTTCAACCCTTCCGAACTCTCTTTTTGCGCTTCAAGACGCTCAACGTCCCGATACCATCGAGGATGGTGTTTCTGCGCCCAGCGGCGGCTCACCTTCCCTTCAATCATGCCCTTAATCGACCCTTTCACCCAGAATGCCATATACATATGGATCAGGATGGCGTGGATCAGAATAATGGCCGACGTCGCGTGGATTAGCAGCGCGTAGCGCACTACCTGAATCGGGAAGTAGTGGGCGAAATACGGACGCCAGATGATGACCCCGGTCACCAGCAGCACAAAAATCATGCTCATGATGGTCCAGAACATCATTTTCTGCCCGGCGTTATATTTGCCTACCTTCGCGACTTTATGCTCGTTGCCTTTCAGAACTTCAACGATGCCTTTCACCCACGGAATATCCTGCTTATCCGGGATATTGTGATGGACGAAACGCACGAACATAAACATCAGCACCACGAAAATCAGCACGCCGAAGAACGGGTGAAGAATACGCCCCATCTGCGGTGTCCCGAAGGTTTCCGTCAGCCACTGCAGCGTCGGGAAGAAGAACGAGATGCCGGAGACCGCCACCAGGAAGAAGCAGATGACCACCGTCCAGTGACAGGCGCGATCGACAAATTTGGTGCGCACTATCATTTTCGACTTACTCATGATGCTCCTCCTCGTCGTCATCCACCTCTTTATTCGGCCCAATACCGATGTAGTGATAAATCAGCCCGGCAAAGGTGGCGATAAAGCCCGCCGCCGAGAGCGGCTTAAGCGCCCCTTTCCACAGGTTGATGGAGGTATCGATGGCCGGATCCTTCGGCAGGTTGTGATACAGCTCCGGCTGGTCATTGTGATGCAGGACATACATCACGTGGGTTCCGCCCACGCCCTGCGGGTTGTAAATACCCGCCTTGTCGTAGCCGCGCGCTTTCAGCTTGTCCACCCGCTGCTGCGCCACCTCGAGCATCTCTTTTTTGGTGCCGAAGTGGATCGCGCCGGTTGGGCAGGTCTTGACGCAGGCAGGCTCCTGACCCACGCTAACGCGGTCCACGCACAGCGTGCATTTGTATACCCGGTTATCTTCTTTATTGAGGCGCGGGATATTAAACGGGCAGCCCGCAATGCAGTAACCGCAGCCGATGCAGTTATCCTGCTGGAAGTCGACGATCCCGTTGGCATACTGAATGATTGCACCCGCCGACGGACACGCCTTCAGACAGCCCGGATCTTCACAGTGCATGCAGCCATCTTTACGGATGAGCCACTCCAGCTTGCCGTTCTGTTCGGTTTCGCTAAAGCGCATCACCGTCCAGGATTTGGCGCTCAGATCCGCCGGGTTATCGTAAACCCCAACGCAGTGCCCCACCTCGTCGCGAATATCGTTCCACTCCGAGCAGGCCACCTGGCAGGCCTTACAGCCCACGCAGGATGAGACATCGATAAGCTTGGCGACTTCAGCCTTGTAATCCCGCGCGCGAGGCGCGGGGGTTATCGGGTTGGTCGCGGAGCGTTTAATAATGTCTTGTGTTTCCATCGCCATTTAATCGCTCCTTACGCTTTCTCGATGTTGACCAGAAACGCTTTGTACTCCGGCGTTTGCGAGTTGGAATCGCCGACGTTTGGCGTCAGGGTATTGGCGATATAGCCTTTCTGCGCCACGCCCTCAAAGCCCCAGTGCAGCGGAATACCGACCGTTTCCACCTGCTGACCGTGAACGTTCAGGGACTGCAAACGACGGGTAACCACCGCGACGGCACGAATAAAGCCGCGCTTGCTGCTCACCTTCACGCGATCGCCATTGGCGATCCCTTTCGCTTTCGCCAGCGTTTCGCTGATCTCCACGAACTGTTCCGGCTGCGCGATGGCGTTGAGCCGCGCGTGCTTGGTCCAGGTGTGGAAATGCTCGGTCAGGCGGTAGGTCGTTCCGACATACGGGAACTTGTCCTTTTTGCCCAGGCGCAGCACGTCGTCTTCATAGATGCGCACCACCGGACTCGACACCACGTTCGGGTGCAGCGGGTTGGTACCGAGCGGCGTTTCCATCGGCTCGTAGTGTTCCGGGAACGGCCCTTCCGCCAGCTTGTCGATGGCGAACAGGCGTCCCAGCCCTTCCGGCTGCATGATAAACGGCCCGGTGTTGCTGCCCGGTGCGGCGGTGTTGAAGTCCGGGATATCGTTCCCCGCCCACTTCGTGCCGTTCCACTCGATCAGCATGCGCTTCGGATCCCAGGGCTTGCCGTTCACGTCTGCGGATGCACGGTTGTACAGCACGCGACGGTTCAGCGGCCACGCCCATGCCCAGCCCAGCGTGTTGCCCAGGCCTGACGGATCGGCGTTATCGCGGTTCGCCATCTGGTTACCCTGCTCCGTCCAGCTGCCGGTGTAGATCCAGCAGGAAGAGGCGGTGGTACCATCGTCGCGCAGCAGCGCAAAGCTGTTCAGCAGCTGGCCTTTCTTCGCCACCAGGTTGCCGCTGGCGTCGTACAGATCCGCCAGCGCCACGCCGTTATTCTCTTTGGCCACCTCTTCGGACTCGGGACGATCCGGCTGCTTATAGTTCCAGCTCATCTTCAGCAGCGGTTCAGCGCCTTTACCGCCTTCGGTGCGGTACAGATCGCGCAGGCGATGGTAAATGCCGGCCAGAATTTCACCGTCATTACGCGCCTCGCCCGGCGCATCCTGGCCTTTCCAGTGCCACTGAAGCCAGCGGCCAGAGTTAGCGATGGAGCCATCTTCTTCCGCAAAGCAGGTGGACGGCAGGCGGAACACTTCGGTCTGAATCGCTGCCGGATCGACATCGTTTGATTCACCGTGGTTCTGCCAGAAGGTTGACGTTTCGGTGACCAGCGGATCGATAACCACCATGTACTTCAGCTTGCTCAGGCTGCGGACGACTTTGTTTTTATCCGGGAATGAGGCAACCGGGTTAAAGCCCTGGCAGATATAGCCGGTGACGTCACCCTTATCCATCATGTTGAAATACTTGATGACGTCGTACGCCTGGTCCCATTTCGGCAACCACTCAAAGCCCCAGTCATTCTCTTTCTGCGCCGCGTCGCCGTAGAAAGATTTCATCAGGCTCACGGCAAACTTCGGATAGTTGCTCCAGTAGTTCACCTGGTCCGGTCGCGTTGCTTTTGGCGTGTTGGCGTCAAGCCAGCTTTGCCAGTCGCTCTGCTTTTCGGACGGCAGCGTCAGGTAGCCTGGCAGGCTGGTGGACAGCAGGCCGAGGTCGGTTAAGCCCTGAATGTTGGAGTGGCCGCGCAACGCGTTCACGCCGCCGCCGGCCATCCCCATGTTGCCGAGCAGCAGCTGGATCATTGCCATGGTGCGGATGTTCTGCGCGCCGACGGTGTGCTGCGTCCAGCCCAGCGCGTACAGGAACGTGGTGGTTCTGTCGGCGGCACTGGTGGAGGCCAGAACTTCACACACTTTCAGGAAGTCCGCTTTTGGCGTACCGCAGATATTCTCCACCACGTCCGGCGTATAGCGAGAAACGTGCTGTTTCAGCAGATTCCACACGCAGCGCGGATCGGTCAGGGTATCGTCCCGTTTCGCGTAGCCATTTTCGTCGAACTGATAGTTCCAGGAAGATTTATCGTACTGACGCTTCTCTGCGTCATAGCCGCTGAACAGGCCATCTTCAAAGGCAAAATCTTCCCGCACCAGCAGGCCGGCGTTGGTGTAATGCTTAACGTATTCCGCGTTAATTTTGTTGTTTTCGATCAGGTACAACAGCACGCCGGAGAGGAACGTAATGTCCGTACCGGAGCGGATCGGCGCATAAATATCGGCCACCGATGCCGTACGCGTAAAGCGCGGATCGACGACGATCAGCGTCGCATCGTTGTTGTTTTTCGCTTCCATCGCCCAGCGGAATCCCACCGGATGGGCTTCTGCGGCGTTACCGCCCATCACCACCACGACGTTTGCGTTTTTGATATCAACCCAGTGGTTGGTCATCGCACCGCGACCAAATGTTGGAGCAAGACTTGCTACCGTTGGTCCGTGTCAGACGCGCGCCTGGTTATCAACCGCCAGCATGCCGAGGGAGCGCACAAATTTTTGCGTCAGCATGCCGGTTTCATTGCTCGCCGCAGACGCGCACAGCATCCCGGTGGAGGTCCAGCGGTTAACCGTGACGCCCTGCTCGTTCTTTTCAATAAAGTTGGCGTCCCGGTCCGCTTTCATCAGTTTTGCGATACGGGAGAATGCGTCGTCCCAGGAGATGCGCTGCCACTTGTCGGAACCCGGCGCACGATACTCGGGATAGCGCAGGCGGTTTTCACTGTGAACGTAGTCCAGCAGCCCCGCCCCTTTCGGGCAAAGCGCCCCGCGGCTCACCGGATGATCCGGATCCCCTTCAATATGATAAATCGCTTCTTTGGCGTTCTTCGCGCCATCACCCAGGCTATACATCAATAGCCCACAACCCACGGAGCAGTATGTGCAGGTGTTACGGATCTCTTTCGCACGCAGCAGTTTATAGTTGCGTGCCTGAGCCAGCGCCATTTTGGGAGCGAATCCCAGCATAGCGGCTGTTGTTCCGGCCATACCGCCCGCGCAGATTTTAAAGAATTGTCTGCGGCTGACGTCCATTGCTGTCCTCGTTATCTGATAAGACTTCGCGCCGCAAACTAACAGCAAAGCCCCTGTTTTTTTTGCGTCAAATCAAGGTCGTCAAAGTTCGCCCCCTTAATAGTCACCGCCGGTACGTTTTTTTAACCCTTATGGGTTAACCGGATCTGAGAAAATTCGCCAGAAGAAGCGGATAGATGCTATAAGTTTTCCCTTTGATTTTTATGGGACTGGCTGGGTAATGGACAGAAAAAGAGCAACGCTGATTGGTCTGGCGGCCATACTGCTGTGGAGCACGATGGTAGGACTTATCCGCAGCGTAAGTGAGGGGCTCGGCCCGGTGGGCGGCGCGGCGATGATCTACACCGTCAGCGGATTACTGTGCCTGGTGACGGTGGGCTTTCCGGATCTGCGGCGTTTTTCCACGCGCTATCTCATAGCGGGCAGCGTCCTGTTTGTCAGCTATGAGATGTGCCTTGCCCTGTCGCTGGGCTATGCCGCGACGCGCTCGCAGGCCATTGAGGTAGGCATGGTCAACTACCTCTGGCCGAGCCTGACGATCGTGTTCGCCATTCTGTTCAACGGGCAAAAATCTACCCTGTGGGTGGTGCCTGGGCTTCTCGTCTCGCTGTTGGGCGTGTGCTGGGTTTTAGGCGGCGAAAGCGGCCTGCACGTGGATGACATTATGCGCAACGTCGTCTCCAGCCCGCTAAGCTACGGGCTGGCGTTTGCAGGCGCCTTTATCTGGGCCGCCTACTGCACCGTCACCAGCAAGTACGCGAAGGGGCAAAACGGCATCACCCTTTTCGTCCTGCTGACCGCCATAAGCCTGTGGGTCAAATATGCCTTAAGCGATCAGCCTGACATGGCGTTCAGCGTACCGGTGGTGGTGAAGTTGTTAATGTGCGGCGTTGCGCTCGGCTTCGGCTATGCGGCCTGGAATATAGGCATTCTTCACGGGAACGTGACGATGCTTGCGGCGGTATCTTATTTTACGCCGGTACTTTCCGCCGCGCTCGCGGCTATTTTGCTCAGCTCTCCCCTTTCATTCTCGTTCTGGCAAGGCGCACTGCTGGTTTGCGCCGGTTCACTGCTGTGCTGGTACGCCACACGTAAATAACCCTGCACGCTTTTGCCGGGTACGCGCGTTGCCCGGCAAAAAATTAACAATAATTTAAAATGTGATCACACATCAGGATATTATTCATAACATTAGAGCGCACAGGACATTCTGTTTATAGTGCTAAAACTCATCGATATTCTGGCACTAAATTGACACAAACTGACAATGCGCGAAATTAATGCAGGCTTAATATTTGCCCCCTAAATAGCACAATGTGCAATAGTTTATTTCTGGGTGTTTCTGATGAAAATTAAGCAACCACTTAAGCAAATCCTCATAACCACCTGTTTCTACGATAGAAAAACTTCAAAGATATTTATTTCCGCTCGCCTATTGAACTCGCTGACGTAAAAAACATAAACGCTCAAAAACTATTTGGGTGCATATTATCCTGATTAGTTAATAATCGCTTTATGTATATTTATTCATCGAATCAGGCGGTTCGACCGCAATTTTTCAGATCATGATCACACTAATTGAAATTATCTTTAATATTTTGAAACTTATTATTGAAACCAGACTACGGAATTTCAAAAATAGTCTGCCATTGACGATCTGCCTCGTTTAAAAATCGTCCAGCTGGCTTAGGAAACACCTAAATAAAATTATAAGGATTATTTAAGATGAAACTTAAATTAGTTGCAGTGGCAGTCACTTCCATGTTGGCAGCAGGCGTTGTTAACGCAGCTGAAGTTTTTAACAAAGACGGTAACAAACTGGACCTGTACGGCAAAGTTACGGGTCTGCACTATTTCTCTGATGATACGGATAACGACGGCGACAAAACTTACGTTCGTCTGGGTTTCAAAGGTGAAACGCAGATCAACGACCAGATGACCGGTTACGGCCAGTGGGAATATGAGTTCAAGGGCAACCGCTCTGAAGATCAGGGTTCCGACGGCAACAAAACCCGTCTGGCATTTGCTGGCCTGAAATTCAACGAGTTTGGTTCCTTCGACTACGGTCGTAACTACGGCGTTGCTTACGACATCGGCGCATGGACTGACGTTCTGCCAGAATTCGGTGGCGATACCTGGACCCAGACCGACGGCTTCATGACTGGCCGTACTACCGGCGTTGCAACCTACCGTAACACCGACTTCTTCGGTCTGGTTGACGGCCTGAACGTTGCTGCCCAGTACCAGGGTAAAAACGACCGTAAAGACATCACCGAATCTAACGGTGACGGCTGGGGTCTGTCCTCTACCTATGAGTTCGACGGTTTCGCGGCGGGCGCAACTTACGCAAAATCTGACCGTACCGACCGTCAGGTTAATGCTGCAAGCGACCTGAACGCAGGCGGTGAAAATGCGGAAGTCTGGGCTGCCGGCCTGAAGTACGATGCGAACAACATCTACCTGGCAACCACCTACTCTGAAACCCGCAACATGACCGCGTTCGGTAACGGCCACATCGCCAACAAAGCGCAGAACTTCGAAGTTGTTGCTCAGTATCAGTTCGACTTCGGCCTGCGTCCGTCCATCGCTTACCTGAAATCCAAAGGTAAAGACATCGGCTCTTACGGCGACCAGGACCTGGTTGAATACGTTGACGTTGGCGCGAGCTACTACTTCAACAAAAACATGTCTACCTACGTTGATTACAAAATCAACCTGCTCGACGACAGCAAGTTCACCAGTGATGCAAAAATTGCAACCGACAACATCGTGGCTGTAGGTCTGACCTACCAGTTCTAAGATGCGTTAGTGCAGAAAGGCCAGCCCTCGCGGCTGGCCTTTTTTATTACTGCTGCGGCGCTTTCGCCAGGCTAAACCAGATCCCCACCGCCAGAACCAGCAGCATGCCTCCCGCACTGCCTAACGCCACGCTGTGCGAGGTGATAAACGCGGATTTCGCCGCCGACATCACCGACTCGGCCAGGGCAGGCGTCAGATCCTGCGCGACGCTCATCGCTTCACCGATCGACGACGACGCTTTCTCGCTGAGGGCCGCGTTCAGCCCCTGCGGCAGCGCAATCGACGCCGAGAAGCTGCGGGTCAGCAGCAGTCCGAAAATGGCAATTCCCAGACCCGCGCCCAGCTCATAGGACATGGTCTCGATCGCCCCTGCGGCAGCGGCCTTCTCTTTCGGCGCCGCGGCCATGATCGCAGAGGTGGATGCCAGCAGCGCGCTGGCGGCACTGAAGCCCAGCAGCACCATCAGGCTCCACGCCTGCCACTGCTGCGTGCTGAAGTCGAGCATCGACAGGCCGATAAAGCTGACCGCGCTGAGCCCCATGCCCCCGGCCGCGACGATGCGCAGCCCCAGGCGACCGACCAGCACCCCGGCGATAGGCCCGCTAAATCCACTCGCCACCATCACCGGCAGCATAAACATCCCCGCTTCGAACGGCGTAAAGCCATGAACGAACTGCAGCTCCTGCGCCATCAGCAGCTCAAAGCCCACCAGCGCGATCATGGCGGTCATCGCCATCACCACGCCGCTTAAAATAATGCGGTGGCAAAACAGGCGCATGTCAATCATCGGCACGCGCGCCCGCAGCTGAATGCGGACGAAGATAAACAGCATCACCGCCCCGGTGAGTAAGGTACCGAGCACCAGCCACGGAGACAGCACGCCTTTCAGCGCGGTTTTAGCGCTATATACCAGCAGCAAAATGGCCACAATCAGCATGATGGCGTGGCTGATATTGAGCGGCTGTTCAGGCCGTCCCTGCTGAGCGGGCACGAACCGCGCAGCGAGCGAGACCACGACCAGCACGATCGGCACGTTAATCAGGAATACCGATCCCCAGTAAAAATGCTCCAGCAGCATACCGCCAATCAGAGGGCCAAACGCCGCCCCGCCCGAGCCGACGGCGGCCCAGACGCCAAGAGCGATATTACGGTGCCGCGCGTCGATAAACAGCGTGCGGATCCCGGCAAGCGTGGCCGGAATGATCATCGCCGCGCCAATAGCCAGCGACGCGCGGGCAGCAATTAGCCAGCCCGCCGACGGTGCAAAGGCCGCCGCCAGAGACGACAGGCCAAACAGCGTGCTGCCGATCATCAGCAGGCGCTTAAAGCCTATGCGATCGCCCAGCGCGCCCATCGGCAGCACCATTCCCGCCATGACCAGCGAATAAATATCGATAATCCACAGCAATTCATTTCCGCTGGCCCCCAGCGTCATGCTCAATGTCGGTGCGGCCACGTGCAGCACCGTCGCGTCAATCGCCACCGGGATATACACCAGCACGATAATCACCAACGCTAACCACTGACGAAACATAAATTTCCTTATCAGATAAAAACTGGACACATGTCCAGATTGCGATCCTACGTAAAGTTGAACACTTGTCCAGCTTTTTGTTACACTCGTTTCGTTCCCATTGAGAGTGAGATATTATGCGTTATCTGAGCAAGGACGAGCGTCGGGAAGAGATCTTACAGGCCGCTATGCGCGTGGCGCTGACCGAAGGGCTGGCCGCGATGACCGTTCGCCGCATCGCCACCGAAGCGGGCGTAGCCACCGGGCAGGTTCATCACCATTTTGCTTCGGCTGGCGAGCTAAAATCGCTGGCGTTTGTCCGCCTGATCCGCGATTTGCTGGATGCTGAAGTGGTGGGTGAAAATGCCAGCTGGCGGGAGCGGCTGCACGCCATGCTCGGCAGCGATGATGGCGGTTTTGAGCCCTACATTCGCCTGTGGCGTGAGGCGCAAATTCTTGCCAGCCGGGATAACGACGTCAAAGGCGCTTACGTGCTGACCATGGAAATGTGGCACCAGGAGACGGTCGCGATTATTCGTGCCGGCGCGCAGGCTAATGCCTTTATCCTTAATGACCTGCCGGAAAATATTGCATGGCGATTAATCGGCCTGGTATGCGGGCTGGACGGAATTTACGTCTTAAATATGCCCGAGATAGACGACGCGGCATTTAATAAGCATCTGGATAAACTGATCTCCCTCGAATTGTTTTAATACTCCCATTGGGGTATTAATTCCCTCCAAAAGTTACAATTAGTAACACATAATGCGAACCCTGATTCCCTTTCCAAACTCAGGGATTCGCTTTTTTATCTATCCTTTCAGATGTATCCCATAAAATCCAATAATTTTCACAAGCAACCAACAGGCATCCTTCTGTTTTTACTTGTTTTTTCTCTCCATTTGGTTAAGCAAGAGGGCGATATGTCACATCAAAGTGAGAAGAGTAATCAACATTTGTTGAGTAACTGGAAACCGGAAAACGCGCAATTTTGGGAGAATAAAGGGAAACATATCGCTCGAAGAAATCTATGGATTTCTGTGGCTTGTTTGCTGCTGGCGTTTTGCGTGTGGATGTTATTTAGCGCTATTGCGGTAAATCTTAATAAAGTCGGATTTAATTTCAGCACCGACCAGCTTTTTATGCTAACGGCGCTACCTTCTCTCTCCGGCGCAATATTGCGTGTCCCCTACTCTTTTATGGTGCCGATATTTGGCGGGCGGTACTGGACCGTGTTAAGTACCGTTATCCTCGTCGTGCCCTGCGTCTGGCTGGGGATCGCCGTACAAAACACCGCTACCCCATACTGGGTCTTTATCATCATTGCGCTGCTGTGCGGTTTTGCCGGTGCTAACTTCGCTTCCAGCATGGGTAATATCAGCTTCTTCTTCCCGAAGGCCAGGCAGGGCAGCGCGCTGGGCATTAACGGCGGGCTGGGCAATCTGGGCGTCAGCGTGATGCAGCTGGTCGCGCCGCTGGTGATTTTCCTGCCAATGTTCACCTTCTTCGGCGTACACGGCGTACCGCAGGAGGACGGCTCGACAATGTGGCTGGCTAACGCGGCCTGGATCTGGGCGCCGCTGCTGATTCTGGCCACGCTTGCCGCCTTCTTCGGCATGAACGATATCGCCAGCTCGAAAGCGTCTATTGCCAGCCAGCTTCCGGTGCTTAAGCGTTTTCACCTCTGGCTGCTGAGCCTGCTTTATCTCGCCACCTTCGGCTCGTTCATCGGTTTCTCGGCGGGCTTTGCCATGCTGTCGAAGACCCAGTTCCCGGACGTGAATATCCTGCACCTCGCCTTCTTCGGCCCGCTGATTGGTGCCCTGGCGCGTTCTGCGGGTGGGATGATCTCGGACAAACTGGGCGGCGTGCGGGTGACGCTTTTCAACTTTGTCTTTATGGCCGTCTTTAGCGCCCTGATTTTCCTGACGCTTCCCGGCTCGGGTTCAGGCAGCTTTATGGCGTTCTATCTGGTCTTCATGGGGCTGTTCCTTACCGCCGGTCTCGGCAGCGGGTCGACCTTCCAGATGATCGCGATTATTTTCCGCCAAATCACCATCGACCGGGTGAAAAAGCAGGGCGGCACCGACGAGCAGGCGCAGCATGAGGCGGTGACCGAAACCGCCGCCGCGCTGGGCTTTATCTCTGCCATCGGTGCGGTCGGCGGCTTCTTTATTCCTAAAGCCTTTGGCACGTCGCTGGCGATGACCGGCTCGCCGGTGGGCGCCATGAAGGTATTCCTCGTGTTTTACATCGTCTGCGTGTTCGTCACCTGGCTGGTGTATGGCCGCAAATCCTCACAAAAATAATAACTATATCTTCGCCGGAGCGTGCGCCACGCCCTCCGGCAATGCTATCGAAGCAGGAGAAATGTCATGAGCAAACTGTTGGACCGCTTCCGTTACTTCAAGACAAAAGGCGACAGTTTCGCCGATGGGCACGGGCAGGTGTATCACACCAACCGCGACTGGGAGGACAGCTACCGTCAGCGCTGGCAGTTCGACAAAATTGTGCGCTCCACCCACGGCGTTAACTGTACCGGCTCCTGTAGCTGGAAAATCTACGTTAAAAACGGCCTGGTGACCTGGGAAACCCAGCAGACCGACTATCCGCGTACCCGCCCTGACCTGCCTAACCATGAGCCGCGCGGCTGCCCGCGTGGCGCGAGCTACTCGTGGTATCTGTACAGCGCCAACCGTCTTAAATACCCGCTGGTGCGCCGCAGGCTGATTGAACTCTGGCGCGAGGCGCTGGCACAGCATAGCGATCCGGTGCTGGCCTGGGATGCCATCCAGAACGATCCGCAAAAGGCGCAGAGCTACAGGCAGGCGCGTGGACGCGGGGGGTTTATCCGCTCGAACTGGAAAGAGCTGAACCAGCTGATCGCCGCCGCCAACGTCTGGACCATCAAGCACTATGGCCCGGACCGCGTGGCCGGCTTCTCGCCTATCCCGGCGATGTCGATGGTCTCTTACGCCGCCGGCACGCGCTACCTCTCCCTGATCGGCGGCACCTGCCTCAGCTTCTACGACTGGTACTGTGACCTGCCGCCCGCGTCGCCGATGACCTGGGGCGAACAGACCGACGTGCCGGAATCCGCCGACTGGTATAACTCAAGCTATATCATCGCCTGGGGCTCAAACGTGCCGCAGACGCGTACTCCTGATGCCCACTTCTTCACCGAGGTGCGTTACAAAGGCACCAAGACCGTCGCCATCACCCCGGACTTCTCGGAAGTGGCAAAGCTGAGCGACCAGTGGCTGGCACCAAAACAGGGTACCGACAGCGCGCTCGCCATGGCGATGGGCCATGTGATCCTCAAAGAGTTCCACCTTGATAACCCAAGCGACTACTTCCTCAACTACTGCCGCCGCTATACCGATATGCCAATGCTGGTGCTGCTCGACGAGCAGGCAGACGGTCGCGTGGTGCCGGGCCGCATGCTGCGCGCGTCGGATCTGGCCGAGGGGCTGGGAGAAGCCAACAATCCGGAGTGGAAAACCGTTGCCTTTGACGTCGCCGGGAATCTGGTGGTGCCGAACGGCTCCATTGGCTTCCGCTGGGGCGAAAAAGGCAAATGGAACCTGGAATCGCTTGCCGCGTGTCAGGAAACCGAGCTGACCCTTTCGCTGCTCATCACCCACGACAGCGTGGCCGACGTCGCCTTCCCGTACTTTGGCGGCAACGAGAACCCGCATTTTCGCAGCGTGAAGCAGGAACCGGTGCTGACGCGCCGCGTGCCGAGTAAAACCCTCACGCTCGCCGACGGCAGCGAGAAACGCGTGGTCAGCGTTTACGATCTGGTGCTGGCGAACTACGGCCTCGATCGCGGCCTCGAAGACGGCAACGCGGCAACCAGCTACGCCGAGGTTAAAGCCTACACTCCAGCCTGGGGCGAGCAAATTACCGGCGTACCCGCATACCTCATCGAAAAAATCGCCCGCGAGTTTGCCGACACCGCGCATAAAACCCACGGCCGTTCGATGATCATCCTCGGTGCCGGTGTGAACCACTGGTACCACATGGACATGAACTACCGCGGGATGATCAACATGCTGGTCTTCTGCGGCTGCGTCGGGCAGAGCGGCGGCGGCTGGTCGCACTATGTCGGGCAGGAAAAGCTGCGCCCGCAAACCGGCTGGCTGCCGCTGGCCTTCGCGCTGGACTGGAACCGCCCGCCGCGCCAGATGAACAGCACCTCGTACTTCTATAATCACGCCAGCCAGTGGCGCTATGAGAAGCTGACCGCGCAGGAGCTGCTCTCACCGCTGGCGGACGCGTCGAAGTTCACCGGCCACCTGATTGATTTTAACGTTCGCGCCGAGCGCATGGGCTGGCTGCCGTCCGCGCCTCAGCTCAACCTTAACCCGCTGCACGTGAAGGCGCGCGCCGACGCCGCCGGGATGTCGCCGCAGGATTACACCGTTCAGGCGTTAAAATCGGGCGATATCCGCTTCGCCTGCGAACAGCCCGACAGCGGCAAGAACCACCCGCGCAACCTGTTCGTCTGGCGCTCTAACCTGCTCGGCTCGTCCGGTAAAGGCCATGAGTACATGCTGAAATATCTGCTCGGCACCGAGAGCGGTATTCAGGGTGAAGATTTAGGCTCAACGGACGACGTGAAGCCAGAGGAAGTGGAGTGGCAGACCGCCGCCATCGAGGGCAAGCTCGACCTGCTGGTGACGCTCGATTTCCGCATGTCCAGCACCTGCCTGTTCTCCGACATCGTGCTGCCGACCGCCACCTGGTATGAAAAAGACGACATGAACACCTCGGACATGCATCCGTTTATTCATCCGCTTTCCGCCGCCGTTGATCCGGCGTGGGAGTCCCGCAGCGACTGGGAGATCTACAAGGGCATCGCCAAAGTCTTTTCCGAGGTCTGCGTCGGCCACCTGGGGACCGAAACCGACGTGGTGCTACAGCCGCTACAGCACGACTCGCCGGGGGAACTGTCGCAGCCGTTCGATATTCTCGACTGGCGCAAAGGCGAATGCGATTTGATCCCCGGCAAAACCGCGCCAACCATTGCGGTCGTCGAGCGCAACTATCCGGAAACCTACGAGCGCTTTACGGCGCTTGGGCCGCTGCTGGACAAGCTCGGCAACGGCGGGAAAGGCATTTCCTGGAACACACAGAAGGAGGTCGATTTCCTCGGCAAGCTCAATTACGTCAAGCTCGACGGCCCGGCAAAAGGCCGTCCGCGCATTGAAACCGCCATTGACGCTTCTGAGGTGATCCTCTCCCTCGCGCCGGAAACCAACGGTCAGGTAGCGGTAAAAGCGTGGGAAGCGCTGGGCGAACTGACCGGGCGCGATCACACCCATCTTGCGCTGAATAAGGAAGACGAGAAAATTCGCTTCCGCGACATCCAGGCGCAGCCGCGTAAAATTATCTCCAGCCCGACGTGGTCCGGCCTTGAGAGCGAGCACGTGTCGTATAACGCGGGCTATACCAACGTTCACGAGCTGATCCCGTGGCGCACGATTTCGGGCCGCCAGCAGCTGTATCAGGACCATGCCTGGATGCGCGCCTTCGGGGAGAGCCTGGTGGCCTATCGTCCGCCGATTGACACCCGCAGCGTCACCCATATGCGCGAGATCCCGCCGAACGGCTTCCCGGAAAAAGCGCTGAACTTCCTTACGCCGCACCAGAAATGGGGCATTCACTCCACCTACAGCGAAAACCTGCTGATGCAGACCCTGTCGCGCGGGGGGCCAATCGTCTGGATCAGCGAAACCGATGCCCGCGAGCTGGGCATTGAAGACAACGACTGGATCGAAGCCTTCAACGCCAACGGCGCCCTCACCGCCCGCGCGGTGGTCAGCCAGCGCGTGCCGCCGGGTATGACCATGATGTACCACGCCCAGGAGCGCATTCTGAACATTCCGGGCTCGGAAGTGACCGGACGGCGCGGCGGGATCCACAACTCGGTAACCCGCGTCTGCCCGAAACCGACCCACATGATTGGCGGCTACGCGCAGCTGGCGTACGGCTTCAACTATTACGGCACCGTCGGCTCGAACCGCGACGAGTTCATCATGATCCGCAAAATGAAAAACATTAACTGGCTGGACGGCGAAGGTCGGGATCAGGTACAGGAGGCGAAAAAATGAAAATACGCTCACAGGTTGGCATGGTACTGAATCTCGATAAATGCATCGGCTGCCACACCTGCTCGGTCACCTGCAAGAACGTCTGGACCGGGCGCGAAGGGATGGAATATGCGTGGTTTAACAACGTGGAGACCAAACCGGGCATCGGCTATCCCAAAAACTGGGAAGATCAGGAGGAGTGGCAAGGCGGCTGGATCCGCGGCATTCACGGCAAGCTGACGCCGCGCCTCGGCGGCAAAATGGGGGTGCTGTCGAAAATATTTTCTAACCCCGTCCTGCCGCAGATTGATGATTATTATGAACCTTTTACCTTTGATTATCAGGATCTGCACCGCGCGCCGGAGGGGGATCACCTCCCTACCGCCCGCCCCCGCTCGCTGATTGACGGCAAGCGGATGGACAAGATCGTCTGGGGTCCAAACTGGGAGGAGCTGCTGGGCGGCGAGTTCGAAAAACGCGCCCGCGACCGCAACTTCCAGAAGATCCAGAAAGAGATGTACGGCCAGTTTGAAAACACCTTCATGATGTACCTGCCGCGCCTGTGCGAGCACTGCCTGAACCCGAGCTGCGTCGCCACCTGCCCGAGCGGTGCGATATACAAGCGCGAAGAGGACGGCATTGTGCTGATTGACCAGGACAAATGCCGCGGCTGGCGTCTGTGCATCAGCGGCTGCCCGTACAAGAAAATCTACTTCAACTGGAAAAGCGGCAAGTCAGAAAAATGCATCTTCTGCTATCCGCGCATCGAGTCCGGCCAGCCGACCGTGTGCTCGGAAACCTGCGTCGGGCGCATCCGCTATCTCGGCGTGCTTCTGTATGACGCTGACCGTATAGAAGAAGCGGCCAGCACCGAGCATGAAACCGATCTGTACGAGCGCCAGTGCGACGTGTTCCTCAACCCGAACGATCCGGCGGTGATTGAAGAAGCGCTGAAGCAGGGCATTCCGCAAAACGTAATCGACGCCGCCCAGCGATCTCCGGTCTACAAGATGGCGATGGACTGGAAGCTCGCCCTGCCGCTGCACCCGGAATACCGCACCCTGCCGATGGTCTGGTACGTGCCGCCGCTGTCGCCGATTCAGTCTTACGCGGACGCGGGCGGCCTGCCCCAGAGCGACGGCGTTCTGCCTGCGGTTGAAAGCCTGCGCATCCCGGTGCAGTACCTGGCGAACATGCTCAGCGCCGGCGATACCGGCCCGGTGCTGCGCGCCCTGAAGCGCATGATGGCGATGCGCCACTACAAGCGCTCCCAGACCGTAGAAGGCGTAACCGATACCCGCGCCATCGAAGAGGTGGGCCTGACCGAAGCGCAGGTCGAGGAGATGTACCGCTATCTGGCCATTGCCAACTACGAAGACCGCTTCGTGATCCCGACCAGCCACCGTGAAATGGCGCGCGACGCCTTCCCGGAGAAAAACGGCTGCGGCTTCACCTTTGGCGACGGCTGCCACGGCTCCGACACCAAATTCAACCTCTTCAACAGCAGCCGCATCGACGCGATCAACATCACCGAGGTGCGCGAACATGGGGAGGGTGAGTAATGCAGATCCTCAAAATCATCGCGCTGCTGATTGAGTATCCCGATGAGCTGCTGTGGGAAAACCGCGAAGAAGCGCTATCCCTGATAGACCAGGACGCGCCCGTGCTGCTGCCGTTTGCGCAGCAGCACCTGAGCGCCCCGCTGCTGGATAAGCAGGCCGAGTGGTGTGAAGTGTTTGAACGCGGCCGCGCGACCTCGCTGCTGCTATTCGAGCATGTTCACGCCGAGTCCCGCGATCGCGGTCAGGCAATGGTCGATCTCATGGGGCAGTATGAGAAAGCCGGGCTGGAGCTGGACTGCCGCGAGCTGCCGGACTACCTGCCCCTCTACCTGGAGTATCTCAGCCTGGTCAGCGACGACGAGGCGCGTGAAGGGCTGCAAAACGTCGCGCCGATCCTGGCGCTGATTGGTGGGCGCCTCAAGCAGCGCGACGTCGCGCATTACCAGCTGTTTGACGCCCTGCTGGCGCTGGCGGGAACGCGGCTTTCCAGCGACAGCGTGGCAAAACAGGTGTCCGGTGAAAAACGGGATGATACCCGTCAGGCGCTGGACGCCGTGTGGGAAGAGGAACAGGTGAAGTTTATCGAAGACAACGCGACATCGTGCGACAGCTCGCCGATGCAGCAATATCAACGACGCTTTAGCCAGGACGTTGCACCGCAGTACGTAGACGTCAGCGCCGGAGGCCCAAAATGACACATTACCTGAACGTGTTTTTCTACGACATTTATCCGTACATCTGCGCCACCGTGTTTTTCCTCGGCAGCTGGCTGCGCTACGACTACGGGCAATACACATGGCGCGCCTCATCGAGCCAGATGCTCAGCAAGCGCGGAATGAACTGGGCCTCAAACCTGTTTCACGTCGGGATTCTGGGGATCTTTTTCGGGCACCTGTTCGGCATGTTAACCCCGCACTGGATGTACGCCTGGTTTTTACCGATCGCCGTTAAGCAGCAGCTGGCGATGGTGCTCGGTGGCGTTTGCGGAATATTGACGCTGGTAGGCGGCGCGATGCTGCTCTATCGCCGCCTGTTTAACCAGCGGGTGCGCGCCACCTCGACCACGCCGGATATCATTATTATGAGCATCCTGTTATTCCAGTGCATCCTTGGCCTGAGCACAATCCCCTTCTCTGCCCGCTACCCGGACGGCAGCGAGATGATGAAGCTGGTTGGCTGGGCGCAGGGTATCGTCACCTTCCGCGGCGGCTCTTCGGAGATGCTGAACGGGGTGGACTTTATCTTCCGCGTTCACCTGGTGCTGGGTATGACGATCTTCCTGCTCTTCCCGTTCACCCGTCTGGTACACGTGTGGAGCGCGCCGTTTGAGTATTTTACCCGCCGGTATCAGGTGGTGAGATCGCGCCGCTGAGTGCCTCGGCTGGCGAGATAAAAGCAGAACGGCAACCCTGGTTGCCGTTTTTTATGCTTTCGCCCTCAGCGCGCGGTACGTTAATCCCTATTTCCCGGCCTGCGGATGCGTATCAAACCCCGCCATCACCGCCGTCAACTCTGCCAGGGAAAAACCGTGCTTCGGATCGTCAACACCCAGCCCAAAGCGTTCCTGCATCAGCTGATACAGTGCTTGCGCATCCGCCAGCGCGATCTGCTCCTCCACGTGGCCGTTCTGCCAGTGGGTAAAGTTAAAGTTGGTCAGCGTCAGCTTGCCGCCGTCCGGCAGGTGGCGGCACATCAGCAGATGATGGCGGAAATGGGACTGCGGCCAGTGCGCGGACCAGAAGTTTCCCATCACGTAATCACTGAAATACTGGGTCGTCAGGTCAAAGTGGTACATCGACTGCCAGTGCTCGTGATGGCGGAACTGCAGCACCCAGTCGTTGCCCTCGCTCAGCAGGCGGTACATGCCGTGCGGGGTCTCCTGCTCCTCGTTGGCGAGTAACCGAATCGGCGCCGTCAGCGTTTGTCCGCCAAACCCCACATCGGCGATCCAGCGCTCGCCGTTCAGCTCCACCAGCAGCAGCCGGTGCGTGCGCGGCGGCATCTGGGACGGATTTGCCAGCACGACCCGCCCCAGCACGCTGCGTACCGCAAACCCCACTTCGCGTAGCACGCGCTCGAACAGGCCGTTTTGCTCGAAGCAGTATCCCCCGCGCCGGGCGGTAACCAGTTTGTCGACCAGACACCCGTCGTCCAGATGGATCTCCCGCGGCAAAACGACGTCGATATTCTCGAAAGGGATCGCGCAGTTGTGGTGTAAATGCAGCGCGCGCAGGGTGTCGATATCAACAGACGTCGGCAGGGTCCAGCCGATGCGGGCGAAGTAGGCAGTCAGAAATGGGGACATGCTTCAGTTTCCTTTGAGAGTGATGTTGAGTTTATAAACTAATTTCGCGCACCCACTTTGATTTCCGTGCTTTTTCGCCATACTCATCACTAAAAACAAGGAGCCACCATGAGCCACTTTCGCCCTATTGAACTACGTCATGCCAGCCGCCTTTTGAATCACGGTCCGACCGTGCTCATCACCAGCCGGGATGACGTCATCGATCGTCGCAACGTCATGGCCGCCGCGTGGTCTACGCCGGTAGAGTTTGAACCCCCGCGTATCGCGATAGTGGTGGACAAAAGCGCGTGGTCACGGGAGCTGATCGAGCGCAGCGGAAAATTCGGCATTGTGATACCCGGCGTGGCGGCAGCGAACTGGACCTACGCCGTCGGCAGCGTCAGCGGGCGCGACGAGGATAAATTTAACTGCTACGGGATCCCGGTTATTCATGGCCCCGAGCTTGGCCTGCCGGTCATTGAAGAGAAATGTCTGGCGTGGATGGAGTGCCGGCTATTGCCCGCGACCTCTGCGGCAGAGAAATATGACACCCTGTTTGGTGAGGTCGTTTCCGCCGCCGCGGACGAACGCGCGTTCGTTGCCGGACGCTGGCAGTTTGACGGGGATAGGCTGAATACGCTGCATCATCTTGGCGCCGGAACGTTTGTCGCCAGCGGGAAAATGGTTAAGGCGCCGGAGTAGCGCAACCTCAAAAGAGAAAAGCCCCCTTCCTGAGGAAGAGGGCTTTTTTGTTACTTCACACGCTTCGCAATGATCTCATCCGCTACGTTCCGCGGAGCTTCTGCGAAATGATGGAACTCCATCGTATACGTCGCGCGCCCCTGGGACATCGAGCGCAGCGTGGTGGCGTAGCCAAACATTTCGGCCAGCGGCACGTCAGCACGGATAATCTGGCTGCCGTACTGCTCTGCCATCCCCTGCACCATGCCGCGACGGGAGGAGAGATCGCCCATAATATTACCGGCATACTCTTCCGGCGTTTCTACCTCGACGTGCATGACCGGCTCAAGAATAACCGGTTCCGCGCGCCGTGCGCCCTCCTTAAAGCCGAGGATCGCCGCCATGCGGAAGGCCATTTCCGACGAGTCGACGTCATGGTACGAACCGAACGTCAGGGTCGCCTTCACGTCGACCACCGGATAACCCGCCAGCACCCCGGTATTCATGGCCTCGCGCAGCCCTTTTTCCACGGAGGGGATGTACTCGCGCGGCACCACGCCGCCTTTGGTGGCGTCTTCAAAGACAAAACCGCTTCCGGCGGCTAGCGGCTCCAGGCTCAGGACTACGTGGCCGTACTGCCCTTTACCGCCGGACTGCCGGACAAATTTGCCTTCGATATCCTTCACCGCCTTACGCAGGGTTTCGCGGTAGGTGACCTGTGGACGGCCGATGTTCGCCTCGACGCCAAACTCCCGCTTCATGCGGTCGACGATGATTTCCAGGTGCAGCTCGCCCATGCCGGAGATAATCGTCTGGCCGGACTCCTCGTCCGTGTGCAGGCGGAACGACGGATCTTCCGCCGCCAGGCGCTGCAGCGCGATCCCCATTTTCTCCTGGTCGGCCTTGGTTTTTGGCTCGATCGCCAGCGAAATAACCGGATCCGGAAACTCCATGCGTTCAAGCGTGATTACCGCATTCGGATCGGTGAGCGTATCGCCGGTGGTAACGTCTTTCAGCCCGACGCAGGCCGCGATATCGCCCGTACGCAGCTCGTCCACCTCGTGGCGATCGTTGGCATGCATCAGCACGATGCGCCCGATACGCTCTTTCTTGCCCTTCACCGGGTTATAGACCGCGTCGCCTTTGCGCAGTATGCCGGAGTAGACGCGAATAAAGGTCAGCTGGCCGACGTACGGATCGCTCATCAGCTTGAAGGCCAGCGCCGAGAACGGTTCATCATCGCTGGGGTGACGCTCAGCGTGCTGACCGTTTTCATCAACGCCATCAATGGCGGGCACGTCCAGCGGGGACGGCATCAGCTCAATAACCGCGTCGAGCATGCGCTGCACGCCCTTGTTCTTAAAGGCGCTGCCGCACAGCATCGGCTGAATTTCACCGGAGATGGTGCGGCTACGCAGCCCCTGGATGATTTCAGCCTCGTCCAGATCGCCCGTCTCAAGGTACTTGTCCATCAGCGCGTCGCTTGCTTCCGCTGCGGCAGAAACCATCTTTTCACGCCACTCCTGAGCGGTACTCAGCAGGTCGTCAGGCACCGGCGCGTAGCTAAACGCCATCCCCTGCGTCGCATCGTCCCAGAGGATGGTGCGCATCTTGATGAGATCCACCACGCCGGTGAAATGCTCTTCTGCGCCAACTGGGATCACAATCGGGACCGGGTTGGCCTTCAGACGCTCCTGCATCATCCGCACCACGCGGAAGAAATCCGCGCCCGGGCGGTCCATTTTATTGACGAACGCCAGCCGCGGGACGTGGTATTTGTTCGCCTGGCGCCAGACGGTTTCCGACTGCGGCTGTACGCCGCCGACGGAGTCATACACCATTACGGCACCGTCGAGCACGCGCATGGAACGTTCCACCTCAATGGTGAAATCCACGTGGCCCGGGGTGTCGATGATGTTGATCCGGTGCGGCTCAAAGCTCCGGTCCATGCCGGGCCAGAAACAGCTCACCGCTGCCGACGTAATGGTGATCCCGCGCTCCTGCTCCTGCGCCATCCAGTCGGTAGTTGCCGCGCCATCGTGTACTTCACCCAGCTTGTGGCTCATCCCGGTATAAAACAGGATGCGCTCGGTGGTGGTTGTTTTACCGGCATCGATATGCGCGGAGATACCGATGTTGCGATAACGTTCGAGGGGGATGGGTCGGGGCATGATATTTCCTTAAGTCTTAATGACTGATGTGTGATGACCGGGATGGTCGCGTGTTCGTTCGTTTGTTATAATAGTCCTATTGTACGAGTATTATCGAACTATTTTTTAACGGTTGACCTATTGTTGATATAGCTCAATCTGACGTGAGACGCAGGAAAACGATGATTCCAAACCACCCCGAACCTGAACAAATACTGCTGGAAAATGTGCTGTTTGCCCTCGGCAATCCGCTGCGGCTGGCGATTATCCGTCGGCTGGCCGACGGCCGCGAACTGAGCTGCAACGCCCTGCGGCCGGAAGATGTGGTGAAATCCACCATGACCCACCACTGGCGCGTGCTGCGCGACAGCGGCGTGATCTGGCAGCGCCCACAGGGGCGCGAGAATATGATTTCACTGCGAAGAGAAGATCTGGATGCCCGCTTTCCGGGGCTGATGGCAATCCTGTTACAGTCGGAATCATCAGCGCGCTGACCGAAGTCCTTCGCCCAGCGCGCGCAGCGTGGCTTTTAGCCAGTTCGTGACGCCTCGCTTACCGCTGCGCTTGTGCGAATAAATCTTCACTTCAAACGGGCTGATGTGGAACGGCAAGGGAAAAATCTTGATGTTTGTCGCTGGCAGCAGCTTTTCAGCGGCGAATCGAGGCAATGCCATCAGCAGATCGCTTTCTGCAATCACAAACGGGGCGCTGAGCATGGACGGGGTTTTGATCGCAATGTGTCGGGTATAGCCCATGCGTTCAAGCTGTAAATCCAGCACCCCCTGCTTCTCGTTCCATGGCGTAACCACAAGATGCCGTGCGGCGAGATAATCCTCCAGCGTCAGCGCGCTCCGGCTCGCGTTGCTAATCACGACATACTCATCCGCGAACCAGCTAATCTCTTCCAGCTCCGGATACCGGAGATCTCCGGTGGTGCTGAATCCCAGGGCCAGATCCACCTCTCCTGCCAGTAATTCCGTCAACGCCGGGCTGTGCGGCAGATAACGTAATTCCAGACGCAGGCCAGGCGCCGCATGCTGAAGCGTATTCATAAGCGCAGGGAAGATGCAGAACGCGGTAAAGTCCGTTATCGCGATCTGTAAACACGCCGTACTCACGGCAGGATCAAACTCCGGCTGCGGCGACAGCTCCTGGTCGAGATATTTCAGGGCCGATGCAATTACGGGCGCAAGCTGCGTGGCATAGACGCTGGGACACATCCGATGCCCCTCCCGGTAGAACAGCGGATCGTTGAGTGAAACGCGCAGCCGTGACAGGGCATGGCTGAGCGCCGAGGTGCTCATCGCCAGCTCGTCCGCCGCCAGACGAACGGAGCTGTGGCGATAAATTGCGTCAAAAACCGGCAGGAGGTTTAAATCAAGGCGACGTAAGGCCGGATGCATAATATTCATCATTCGTTGATTTCATTGCACTTAATTCTTCTGACATTACCCTTTATGCTTACCCTCATCAACCACATACAAAGATAAAGGGACACCAATGAGCGTCACGATCCGTCAGGCGCGGCCTGAAGATGCAGCGGCAATTTACGATATGATTTACGAACTCGCGGTCTATGAAAAAACGCCGGAAGAAGTTGTCACCACGCCGGACGAGATCCGCAAAACGCTGTTTGGCGCGGACGGTAAAACCGAAGCGCTGATCGCCGAATACGCAGGACACGCCGTCGGGTATGCCGTTTTCTTCACCAGCTATTCCACCTGGCTTGGCCGTAACGGCATCTATATGGAAGATTTGTACGTCTCTCCGGAATACCGCAGCAGGGGCGCGGGGAAAGCACTGCTGAAAAAGATCGCGCAATGCGCGGTGGAACGTCACTGCGGCCGCCTGGAGTGGAGCGTGCTTGACTGGAACCAGTCTGCCATTGATTTTTATCTGAGCATCGGCGCTGTACCGCAGTCCGAATGGGTACGCTATCGTCTTGATGGCGACGCGTTGCGGACATTTGCTGAATAGCGTCGTCGTCGCATGAAAACGCCCCTCTTTTTAGGGGCATAATGTCAGTGAAAGCGTTACTGAAGCACGGTATATCTGAGAAAAAGATTGCCGCTATTTTTGTCTTCTCATAGGACCGCGACGGGTCATCGACTGAGGCTCATTCCGCAGGACTCTGACTATAGACCGGGATCCGCCGGGTTGTCATCGTCAGCGTATCGAACACCTCCGTCTCCGACGTCACTATCCTCACGCCCGTTTTCCTTAGCCTCTGCACGTCGGCCGCGATGCGCTGAATGCCAAACCAGAAAAGCCCGTCGAGCGCCGTTACGGATAGCCCATTTTCGAGTGCCAGCCTGAGTCGTTCCCTGGGGGCTTTCACCTGCTGGGCGATTTGCCGGTAAGGTACCTCACTTCCGCCTGCGCTATCGCTTCGCTGGATCCGCGTTTTCAGGTGATAGGTAAATTCGTCAGGAACGCCTTCAAGGTCTTTTTTAAGGCTGTAGACGCAGCCAAACCGCCTGCCGTTGAACAGGACATTTTTTTGGCTGAGCTGAAACTCATTTCTTATCCCGTCAATCAGCTGCGGGGCGCGGGTGAGGAGTAACCGGAAAGGAAGCTCAAAGCTGGTTACATAATCCACATTCAGCAGCGCGAGACGCAAACGCTCTTCCGCACCGGACTTCTGCTCGCGACACTCGCGCATCACTTCCGCCCACTGGCGGGTCAGACGCTCCGGCTCTGCCGCTTCGGTGAGGAGATATTTTTCAAGGTGATAGTCGACTCTTCCGGTCATATTTTGCATCCCGACAAGGTGGATGCGGTAATTCTATCCAGCGCCGCCGGTTTTATAAAGGGCGGAGCGCAACGGCATCCGCCCCCTTTGCTACTGCTGGATACTCGACCGATCCGACATATCGCCGGCAGAGAAGGTTCTGGCTGTGGACTGGACCTGTTTTTTTCGCGCATACCGGTCCGGCTGCCCTTCTGGACGCGTTTTGAAGCGACGGTGCAGCCACATATATTGCTCGGGCGCCATCATCACCGCACGCTCAATCGCCCTGTTCATCTGCGTAGCCACGGCCGCCTTATCGCCTCCCTGCAAGTCACCGCTGATATCGTCCAGAATAATCAGCTCGTACCCTGTGCCATCTGCTTTTCTGCGCGGTACGAACGGGATCACGGCCGGTCTGGCGCTTTTGACCAGCATATAGCTACCGGCGGTTGTCGCGGCGTCCGGGACGGCAAAAAACGGCACGAACACGCTGTTGGTTTTGCCATAGTCGTGATCCGGGGCATACCACAGGATCTCATTTTGCTTAAGCGCGCGGATCATGCCCTTCAGATCGTAGCGGTCGAGCATGGTTTTATTGGAGCGCAGGCGACCGCGCGTCTGTAGCCAGTCGAGCAGCGCATTATTGTTGGGACGATATACACCAATTCCCGCATTGAGCATGCCAAAAATGCGCGCGCCCAGCTCAAGCGTCAGAAAATGCATGCCAATAAGCACCACGCCCCTGCCTTGCGCCCTCGCCTGTTCCATGTGCTCGTAGCCGGTCACGCTAAAGTATTTGCGTACGCGCCGGTCTGGCCAGAACCAGGCGATACCCGTTTCGATGACGCCCATCCCGACCGATTCAAAATTACGCTCAAGTAAACGCGCGCGCGCCTCGTCGTTCATGTCCGGAAAGCAAAGCTCCAGATTACGTCTGGCTATCTCCACGCGGCGTGGAAGCAGGCGCATGGCCAGCCGGCCAAGTCCGTGACCCGTTTTTAACAGTAGCGGATACGGTAGCTGTACCGTGCACCAGAGCGCTGCAATGCCGGCCCAGCTGAGCCAGTAACGAGGATGCAAAAAGGCGAGTGAAAACTCAGGTAATTTTGTCATGTGAAAATTATCCTTTTACTAATGTACTTATCGTAGTGCTGTTGCAGTGCTTACCTGCTGATTTAACGGATATTGTTCGGGTGGGGGATTGTAGCGGAATCGTTATGGTTTTTATTATCGATTTTTGCGATAGGAAATTAAGGCGGGTATCGCCGGGTGATATTGAACCGCCCGGCAATCAAGTTACATAGAATAGCCGGGCTTCTTAATCAGTTGATCCAGTTTCGGGCCGATCTCGGTATCCCAGACCTGCGCCTTCCAGTCAGCTTCCTGAACTTCCTGAAGCGCCACGGAGATTGAGCGATCTTTGCTGTTCAGATGACGGGCGATCGCTTCGGCGATATCCGCCGCCAGCGCCGTTTTTTGTTCGTCATTCAGATCGCGTGGAAAACATTTGATATCAACGTGTGGCATGTGCAGGCTTCCTTTTATGATGTGAGCTTTCAACGTTATCAGATAATGTCGTTAGCTTTTAGCACCTTGTGCAGTTGAGGTAACGCACAGACCGCATCCGCAACTGACGTGATAGCGGGCGTGTTGGCAGCGAACCACTCATGACGCGGCCCCCAGGTGCGCGCGACGGCAATATACACGTCAAGCAGCGTCAGCCGTTCGCCAAGGGCAAAGGGCGAGGCGCTGAGCTGAGCGTCGAACCACAGATAGAGAGATTTGCGGTACTCGATGCAGTTTTTCTTCAGCTGTTCCGGCGCGTCAGGCACCCAGCGCTCCGGATAATCTGCGTAGGTAAACGTGGGATAGACGTTGGCAACAAACCAGATAAGCAGGCGCTGAAACTGCTGGCGCTCGGCCTGCCCCACGGGCGGCGCCAGGTCGGGGCATCGGTCGAGCACCATCAGGGCGATCGCCGCGGTTTCCGTCACGATCGTACCGTTTTCCAGCTCCAGCGTCGGCACCTGGCACAGCGGGTTGAGTTTTATCAGCAGCTCGCGCTGCGGGCCGGGCCGGTCAAACCCGTCCACGTTGATAAACTGATAAGGGATGTCTGCCAGGGTCAGCATCACTTCACTGATTGCCGAGCCCCAGCCGGGTACGCCATAGAGTTTAATCATGTTGCCTCCTCAGGGATGAAAACCCTAAGTGTATACCCGTCATACTTCAAGTTGCAGATGCGTTGGCTGCATTCACTCACCTCAGTCACGTACTTATGTACGCTCCCGGGGATTCGTTCCCTTGCCGCCTTCCTGCAACTCGAATTATTTAGGGTATAGAGCACCATTAGTAGTTTATCCCGGGCGGGTTAACCTCCGAGCTGGTCACCGCTTCGCCCGCCTCCCCCCAGCGCGCCAGCACGTTTTGATAGTCCCCGCGCTTAATCGCACCGTCCAGCGCAGCCTGCAGCGCGTACACCAGCCCGGTCCCTTTTTTGGTGGTGGTAGCGACGTAGGCTTTCTTCGGCCCTAATCCCACGACGCGGGTTTTGCCGGTTAACGCCGCTTTGTAGGCCGATACGGATTGCGGTCCAAAGAACACGTCCGCCCTGCCGGACTGAATATAGAGATTGCCTGAGGCATCGTCGGTCAGATAAACCGGTAATGCAGGCTCGCGTCCGGCCTTTTTATTCTCCTCGTTCCAGCCGAGCAGAATACGTTCCTGATTGGTGCCCGATCCGACAATCACCTTTTTACCGGCCAGATCTTTCGCACTGGAAATCGACCGTACGTTACTGGTGGATTTCACCGAAAAAGCCAGCGAATCGACGCGATAGGTCGCAAAATCGAACTTCTCCTTGCGCTGTTCGGTGACTGCGATATTCACCAACGCTACGTCATAGCGCCCGGAGGCGATCCCCAGCGGCCAGTCTTCCCACGCCGTTGGCACCAGCTTCAGTTTCAGCCCCAGGCTGCCCGCCAGCAACCGGGCTATATCCGGGTCGCTGCCAATCCGGGTGCGGTTATCGCTGGCCAACAGCGCCAGCGGCGGTGAATTCAGGGCGGAAATTGCCACCGTGAGGGTACCTGGCTCAACGAATTTATAGTTCGCCGGAATTTTCGCCACCGCCTGCGGATCAACCGCCACCGGAAGCGGCTGTTCATTGGCTTTTACATCAATGCTGGCATGGCTCGCCGTCGTAAAGATCAGCCCCGCCAGAAGTCCATATTTCATCTGCGCTCCTTACAGCACTTTTGAGAGAAACTGGCGCGTTCGCGGATGCGACGGACGGTTCAACACCTCGTCGCTGCTGCCCTGCTCCACAATTTTTCCGTCGACCATAAACACCACCTGATCCGCCACTTCCCGGGCGAAGCCGATCTCATGGGTGACCACCACCAGCGTAGTGCCGGAACGGGCCAGCTTTTTAATCACGTCCAGCACTTCGCCAACCAGTTCCGGGTCAAGCGCCGAGGTGGGCTCATCAAACAGCATCACGCGGGGGCATAACGCCCGCGCGCGGGCAATGGCAATGCGTTGCTGCTGGCCGCCGGAGAGGTGACGCGACCAGGCATCGGCCTTATCGCGCAGCCCTACTACATCCAGCAGGCCGTATGCGCGCGCTATAGCCGCCTTTCTGTTGAGCTTCTTGTGCGCGATGGGCGCCTCAATCAGGTTTTCCAGCACCGTGAGATGCGGAAAAAGGTTGAAGTTCTGAAACACGTAGCCCACGTTAACGCGCTGTTTGAGGATCTCTTTCTCCTTTAGCTCGTAAAGTTTGTCGCCCTGGCGGCGGTAGCCAATGTACTCTCCGTCAATCTGAATAAAGCCTTCATCCACGCGTTCCAGATGGTTAATGGTGCGCAGCAGCGTCGATTTTCCCGAGCCGGATGGGCCGAGGATCACCGTGACGGAACCCGGCGGGATCTCAAGCGTAACGTTATCGAGCGCTTTATGACGGCCAAAAAACTTGCTGACGCCGGTAATAGCAATGTGTCCTTCAGGAGAGGCTTGCATGAACAGGCTCCTGTGCTGGCGAGGTGGTAACGGAACGCGTCCGGCTGGATGTCCGGTTGTGGTTTACGGCGGAGCGGCGCTCGCTGCGGGCGAGCCCGCGCTCAACGACGTGCTGGATGGCAGACAGGACGGTGGTAATCACCAGGTACCAGACGGCACCCACCATCAACAGCGGAATGACCTCCTGCGTGCGGTTGTAGATCATCTGGATCGTGTAGAAAAGCTCCGGCATCGCCAGCACGTAAACCATCGCCGTACCTTTGGCGAGGCTGATGATTTCATTGAACCCGGACGGCAAAATGGTGCGCAGCGCCTGCGGAAGAATAATCCGCACGGTGCGGCGCCACGCCGGCAGACCCAGCGCAGCCGCCGCCTCATACTGACCATGATCGACCCCAAGGAAGCCCCCGCGGATAATTTCCGCCGTATAGGCGCTCTGCACCAGCGTCAGTCCCACAACGGCGGTAGAAAATTGCCCGAGAACGTTGATGGTTTCAAAGCTGCCCCAGGTAATGCCGGTAAAAGGCACGCCGAGAGAGAGCGTGTCGTAGAGATAGGAAAAGTTATAAAGAACGATCAGCACCACGATCAGCGGCAGAGAGCGAAAAAGCCAGATATATCCCCACGCCAGGCTGCTCAACAGCCAGGATGACGAGAGCCGCGCCAGCGCCAGCATGCCGCCAATCATCACGCTCAGCACGGTGCCTATCAACGTGAGCAGCAGCGTCTGTCCGACACCTTCAAGGATCACCGGGTCAAAGAACCAGCGGGCAAATACGGCCCACTCCCAGCGTGGATTAAAGGCTACGGACTGAATCACGACCGCCAGCACAAACAGCGCCACCGCAGCGCCGACCGTGCGCAGCGGATAACGTGCCGGGATCACTTTTATGGTTTCAACCTTGCTCATCGTCGCTCCTTATGCGGTTTTGCTGAGCGCTTCGCGGATCAGCGTCTTGGTGAAGCGCAGCCGACCATCGAACGGCGGCTGGCCGTACTCTTCCGGATCGCGGTTGAGATCGAACTGCGGCTGATACCCCTGACTCAGATAAAGCCGTACCGCCTCCGGCTGACGAAACCCGGTAGTCAGGTAAATGTGGCTGTAGCCCGCCAGTATCGCCCTGCGCTCCAGCTCCTGTACCACGCGCGCGGCCAGCCCCTGCTGGCGCAGCGTTTTATTCGTCCAGATACGCTTGATTTCTGCCGTGCGTTCGTCGAAGGGTTTATAAGCGCCGGTAGCGATGATTTCGCCATCGCGCTCCAGCACGATAAACAGCCCCTGCGGCGCCAGGTACCACTCCGTCAGCTCGACTTCTGCATCTTTTGAAAAGTAGTCGCCGTAACGAGCGGCGTATTCACCGAACAGCCCGACGATAATGGGCTGAAGATCGGCGTCTTCCGGCGAAACGTCACGAAATTGTTCCCGCATAGCGCCTCCTTAATCGCCCAGACCAGCCGGGTTAACTTCGGAATGGGGAATACGCTCAACGCCTTCCCCCCAGCGGTTCAGCACGTTGTCGTAATCTCCGTTCTTAATTACGCCGTTAAGCGCCGTTTGAACCGGTTCAACCAGGCCGCTCCCTTTTTTCAGCGTCACTGCGATATGCGCCGCCTTCGGCCAGCCGCCGTCGACGCTGCCGACCAGCCTGGTTTTACCGTTCAGCGCCGCTTTCCAGGCGCCGATCACGTTCGGGCCAAAATAGGCGTCAGCGCGGCCTGACTGTAGCGCGAGGGTTTGCGCCGCATCGTCTTTGGTGTAGACCGGGATAAACGGCTTAAGCCCTTTTTTCAGGTTCGCTTCATTCCACGCCAGCAGGATCGCCTCCTGGTTGGTGCCGGAGCCGACGATGATGCGCAGCCCGGCGATATCTTCCGCCTTCTGCAGCGACGCGATCGGGCTGGTGGATTTCACGTAAAAGCCAAGGGAATCCTTGCGGTAGGTGGCGAAGTCGAACTTCTCCTTGCGCGCTTTGGTAACGGTGATATTGCTGATCGCCGCGTCGTATTTCCCGGATGCAACCCCCAGCGGCCAGTCCTCCCAGGAGGTGGGCACGACGTTGAGCTCGAGCCCGAGGCTGTCCGCCACCAGTCGCGCAATATCGACCTCACTCCCAAGCAGAGTTTTGTTGTCGTCGGAAAAGACCGTCAGCGGCGGCTGATTCAGTCCCGCCACCGCCACGGTAAATTTCCCCGGCACGGCAAAGCGGTAGTCTTTCGGCAACTGCGCGATCGCATCGCTGTTTTTAGCGGTATGGATCGGCGTTTTATTCACCTCAATGCTCACGCCGGTGCCGTTAATATTGACGTTCTCTGCCCAGACGGCAGGGGTAAAGGCCAGCGCAAGCGCCAGAATAAGCGATGATTTCTGCATAGCGTTTTTCTCTTTTATTATTGTGTGAACTGATTTTTGGGTTCGTCTAAGCCCAGACTTTCGCGCAGCGTGGTGCCGGAATACTCGCTGCGGAAAAGGCCGCGCGCCTGTAACACGGGCACCACCTGGTCGACAAAGCGCGCAAAGGTGTCCGGCGTACCGCCCTGAATAATGAAGCCGTCAGCCGCCTTCTCCTCGAACCAGGCCTGTAATCCATCGGCCACCTGCTCCGGCGTGCCGGAAAAACGCGGGCGCGGCGATGCGGCTTCCAGCGCAACCTGACGCAGAGTTAAGTTGCGCTCACGGGCGTTACGCTTGATTTCATCGGTGGTGCTGCGGAAGCTGTTTTTGCCTAAATCGCCAATATCCGGGAACGGCGCGTCGAGGGGATACTGGCTGAAGTCGTGATGCTCGAAATAACGTCCGAGATAGTTCAGCGCATCATGAATGGAGACCAGCGCCGCCGTGGTTTGATACTGGTTTTCAACGTCATCGGCGTCGTTTCCGACAATCACGCTGACGCCCTGGAATATATGTAAATCCCCTGCGCGGCGACCGTGACTTTCCAGCTGCTGTTTGACATCGCGGTAAAAGGCCCGGGCTTCTTCCAGCGTTTCATGGTGGGTAAAGATGGCGTCGGCGTGTTTCGCAGCCAGCTTTTTACCGTCATCCGACGCGCCGGCCTGAAAGACAATCGGACGCCCCTGCGGCGTGCGGCCAATGTTCAGCGGGCCGGAAACCCGGAAGAAATCACCGTGGTGATCCAGGGTATGCAGTTTTGACGCGTCGAAAAACTGTCCGCTCTCTTTATTGCGGATAAAGGCATCCCCTTCCCAGGAATCCCATAACCCTTTGACCACGTCGAGATACTCATCGGCAATGCGGTAGCGCAGCGCATGCTCAGGATGTTTGTCGCGGGAGAAGTTTTTCGCTGACCCTTCCAGCGGTGAGGTCACAACGTTCCAGCCCGCGCGGCCGTTGCTCAGGTGATCGAGGCTGGCAAACTGGCGCGCCACGGTGAAGGGCTCGCTGTAGGAGGTGGACAACGTGCCGACCAGCCCCAGGCGCGTGGTGACGCTTGCCAGCGCGGACAGAACCGTCAGCGGCTCAAAGCGGTTTAAAAAATGCGGAATGGATTTCTCGTTAATATAAAGACCGTCGGCCACAAAAATAAAGTCGAGCTTGCCCTCTTCCGCTTTTAATGCCGTTTCTTTAACGAAATCAAAATTAATGCTGGCATCCGCGACCGCCGCCGGATGACGCCAGGCGGACATATTTCCGGATGCTCCATGCAAAATGGTACCCAGCCGCAATTGACGATTTGCAGACATATTCACCTCAAATAAATTAAACGTGTTGCAGGGCTTTTTCCGCGAGCTGTGCAAAATAGCGGGCAGCGGGTTCGATTAGTGCTTCGTCCGGGTTAAATGCCGGATGATGTAAACCAAACGGGCTGTTGCTGCCAATGCTGACAAACGCGCCGGGAATGTTTTGCAGATAGACCGCAAAATCTTCTCCACCCATGTGCAGTTCAGCATGCCGGGTCTCATACCCCGCCTCGCGCGCGACCGAGGCGGCAAACGCGGCCCAGCGCTCGTCATTAACCAGCGCGGCTGGCCCTGCGTACCAGGTGATGTTGATCTGCGCGCTAAAGGCGCTGGCAAATCCGGCGGCGATTTCACCGACGCGCGCCTTCACGTTCTGCTGCACTTCCGTGCGGTGCGTGCGCAACGTGCCCTCCAGCTCAACGCTTTCCGGCAGCACGTTCCAGGTATTCCCCCCGGCGATGCGCGTCACGCTTAGTACGACCGAATCCAGCGTGTTGACGTTACGGCTGGCCACGCTTTGCAGCGCGGTCACCAGCTGGCTTGCCAGCACGATGGCGTCGTTGCCTTCATGGGGGCGAGCGGCATGCGCGCCTTTACCGGTAATATGAATAACGAAGCGATCGACGTTGGCATAAAACGGACCGCCGCGCGTAGCAAATTCACCAACCGGCAGTGAAGGCTCGTTATGCATCCCGAAAATCGCGCGCACGTCGCGTAATGCCCCGGCACGCACCATGCTTTTCGCTCCGCCGAAATTTTCTTCCGCAGGCTGGAACAGGATCCGCACGCGGCCGTTGAGCGAGGTTTCCCGCTCCTTCAGCCGTAACGCGGCGCCGAGGATTACGCTGGTGTGGACGTCGTGACCGCAGGCGTGCATCACTCCCGCACGTCTGGAGGTAAACGGCACCCCGCTGCGCTCATCGATGGGTAACGCGTCGATATCGGCGCGCAGCGCAACCAGTGCATTGCCCGTGCCGATCTCCGCAACCAGCCCGGTCTGAAGATCGTAATCCAGCGGGGCAATCCCGGCCGCCGTCAGCCACTCGCGCAGGCGAGCCGTTGTTTCGACCTCCTGACCGGACAGTTCAGGGTTCTGGTGCAGCTCACGGCGCCAGGCAATCAGCTGTTCGCTAAAGCTCATACGGTAACCTCCCTGTTAAGACGCGCCTCGGCCAGCAGCCGCAGGGACTGCACGCGCGTTGCGCCATCAGCTACCGGCGTGTCGATGATAAATTCGTCAATCCCCCACTGCTGATGCAGCGCGTTGAGCCGTTCAAGCACCGATGCCGCCGTTCCGGCCAGCAGAGACTGCGCCCGACGCGCGATGCGCACCGGTTCGCTGCCCGCCTGCCGCGCAAAGGCGTAGGCCTGTTCTTCGCTGGCCACGGTGACGCGTTGCCCGTTTGCCAGCTCCACGCCCCACACTTCAACCTTCTGCGCCAGAGCGTCGGCCTCTGACTGGGTTGGGGCAACAATGACCTGCACGGCCACCATCACCTCCCGGACGCTGTGTTGACGCCAGGCCGTGACGACCTCGCGCAGCAGTTCCGGGTCACCGTTCAGGTGGGCGGCAAAGACAAAATGCCAGTCGAGCGAGGCCGCCAGCAGCGCGCTTTCGGTGCTGGCGCCCAGCAGAAAGCCTTGCGCAGGCACCGGAGGCAGAGGCGTGGCGCGAACCGTCTCCTCCGCTGCCTGATTTTCAGGGCGGATCCACCGTTCGAGCTGCGTCAGTTGTTCCGCGAAGCTGCCTTTCTCCTGCGGATTAAGGCCGTGCTGCAAGGCGCGGGTTGAGAGCGGCAGACCGCCGGGCGCTTTACCAACCCCCAGATCAACCCGGCCCGGCGCAAGGGCGGCCAGTACGTTAAAATTTTCGGCGACTTTATAGGGGCTGTAATGTTGCAGCATGACGCCGCCTGAGCCCACGCGAATACGCTTTGTTTGCCCGAGGATCCAGGCAATCAGCAGCTCCGGCGAGGGGCTGGCAAGCGCCGGGGTATTGTGGTGTTCGGCAATCCAGAAGCGGTGGTAACCCAGAGTCTCCGCCAGCTGCGCCAGCGTTAAGGTACGCGCCAGCGCATCGGCGGCGGTTTCGTGTTCTGCGACGGGGCTTTTATCCAGAATGCTGATTCGCCATGACATGTTGCGTTCTCGTTTGACTTAACATGTCGTCATTATTAAAGGCGGATTTCACCTCTGAGAAACAATTAATTTACATTTGAATTGCCGGAAAACGGGAATAGCCGATCCGTCATCGGCCTGACAGGAGCGAAGTAATGAGTGCTTCGGCTTCCCGCCGTCGGGTAATGCGGAGAAAGCGAATGTGCGCGTACTGCGGGTTTTGCATATCCGCTTCATAGCGTTTGCGGTTGCTGCGCCAGGTTTTGATCGTCCAGATGATAATCGAGTCCTTGCTAAAGAACGATCGACGAAAGCTTTCGCGGTTCCCCGTGCCGGGCCAGAGCTCCTGTTTGTGCCAGGCGCGTCTGAAGGCGCGCGTCACCGCCTGCCAGAGCGTGCGGCTAAACCCACGATCTATCCACACCACCAGATCAACGTCGCACCACTTTACGTCGCGCGTGCGGTTGTAATTCCCGTCCAGGACCCAGTCAGGCGAGGCGGCGAGCGCCTTTTCCAGCGCTGCGAGAAACTCATCATCCGGAGTTCCCTGCCAGTTCGCTCGCCAGTAAAGCCTGTCCATCTCAATGTAAGGGATGGCCAGCGCCTCAGCGATTCGCCTGCCAAGCGTACTTTTCCCACTTCCGCTGGTGCCTATGATATTGATTTTCACCGTTCCACCTGCAAATGCTGAAGTAAACGGATCGAATCATAGCGTTAAAAATTTGTTTACGAAACGCCAGCCTACGCATGCGGATACTGCTCGTCGGTAACCTTCTCCAGCTACGCCGCCAGCACACTACCGCTTTTGCCTTACTGATTGCAGCCCTGCGGCATTCATAATCTCTACCTGGCGGTAATTATCAAGTAAACCTGATGTATAAACTGGCATTTGGCGGCCTTTTTGCCTAAAAAAACGCCACGATTCAGCGCGTTGCGATCCCCGTCTGCTCTGACCACACGATTTCCTTCGACGCGCATCACTTTCGGCACGGTTATATTTTGCGTCGCTTATCAATTGCGGGTAGGATGCCTCGCCATGTTTTGCCTTATCCATACACAGAATGACTGGAAAGGCAGCATGTGTCTGCGCAGAAGCAATCGTTTGGTCGGGCGACGGGCAGGCAGGACTATCACGTTAATGGTTCAGACAGGCAAACAGGTAACTCAATGAAAACAAGCAATAAAAGCGCAGCCGATCATCATGCTGCGAAACGTCGCTGGTTGAACTCTCACGAAGAGGGCTATCACAAGGCGATGGGCAACCGTCAGGTGCAGATGATCGCCATCGGCGGCGCTATCGGTACTGGTCTGTTTTTAGGTGCAGGCGCGCGTCTGCAGATGGCTGGCCCCGCCCTCGCCCTGGTCTATCTGGTGTGCGGGATCTTCTCTTTCTTCATCCTTCGTGCCCTGGGCGAGCTGGTTCTCCATCGTCCCTCCAGCGGCAGCTTTGTCTCTTACGCCCGTGAATTTCTCGGTGAAAAAGCCGCTTACGTCGCCGGCTGGATGTACTTCGTTAACTGGGCAATGACCGGTATCGTTGATATCACCGCCGTCGCGCTGTACATGCACTACTGGGGCGCGTTTGGCGATGTGCCACAGTGGGTGTTTGCCCTTGGCGCGCTGGCGATCGTCGGCACCATGAACATGATCGGCGTGAAATGGTTCGCCGAGATGGAGTTCTGGTTCGCGCTGGTAAAAGTGCTGGCCATTGTCATCTTCCTGGTCGTCGGTACCGTCTTCCTCGGCAGCGGTAAACCGCTGGACGGCAATGCGACGGGCTTCCATCTGATTACCGATAACGGCGGCTTCTTCCCGCACGGCCTGCTGCCAGCGCTGGTGCTGGTTCAGGGGGTGGTGTTTGCCTTTGCCTCCATCGAACTGGTGGGTACGGCGGCGGGTGAATGTAAAGATCCGCAGACCATGGTGCCTAAAGCCATTAACAGCGTGATCTGGCGTATCGGCCTGTTCTACGTGGGCTCCGTAGTGCTCCTGGTGCTGCTGCTGCCGTGGAACGCCTATCAGGCGGGTCAAAGCCCGTTTGTCACCTTCTTCTCTAAGCTGGGCGTGCCTTACGTGGGCAGCATCATGAACATCGTGGTATTGACCGCCGCGCTCTCCAGCCTGAACTCTGGCCTGTACTCGACGGGTCGTATTCTGCGTTCCATGTCCATGGGCGGCTCGGCACCGAAGTTTATGTCGAAGATGAGCAAGCAGCAGGTACCTTACGCGGGTATTCTGGCCACGCTGGTGGTGTACGTCTTCGGGGTATTCCTGAACTATCTGGTGCCGTCTCAGGTGTTTGAGATTGTACTGAACGTGGCGGCGCTTGGCATCATCGCCTCCTGGGCCTTCATCGTGGTGTGCCAGATGCGTCTGCGCAAAGCGATCAAAGAAGGTAAGGCGGCTGACGTCAGCTTTAAGCTGCCGGGCGCGCCGGTGACCTCCTGGCTCACCCTGCTGTTCCTGCTGAGCGTGCTGGTGCTGATGGCGTTCGACTACCCGAACGGTACCTACACCATCGCGACTATTCCGCTGCTGGCGGTGTTGCTGATTGCCGGCTGGTTTGGCGTACGTAAACGCGTGTATGAAATTCACAGCACCGCGCCGGTTCATCCTGACGATGAAACAAAGGACGCTCCGCTGGTTGAAGAGACGTCGCGCTAATACGGCGACAAAAAAAGGGAAGGCATTTAGCCTTCCCTTTTTATTTTGTATCGTAGGACGGCAGCCTGCCGCTCACGCTACGACATTACAGCGCGATACGAATGACGTCGTCAGGCTGGGTCGCTTCCTGCTGACGGGTAGATTTCTGCTTCACCGTCACGTACAGCGTCTTGCCATCCGCTGACAGCGCCAGGCTGTTCGGGTAAACCGGCGTATCGTAGGTTTTGGTCACTTTGTAGGTTTTGGCGTCAATCACGCTCACCTTACCCGCCTCGCGGTGCGTCACGTAGGCTTCATTGCGTGCCGGGTTAAACAGCACCGCCAGCGATTCCGGCGCAGAAACTTTCCCGATTACGCTGCCGTCTTTCAGGCTCACCACCAGCACCTCTGGCTGTTTAGAATCCGTCAGGAACGCGCGCTGACCGGCAGTGTCCAGGCTCAGGTTCAGGTAGAAGTGCTCTTTCCCGTCGTCCTGCACCTTCTTACGGCTGAGGATTTTGTTGGTTGCGGTATCAATGGTTACCAGCTCGCCGTCCGCATTGGTGGTGTACAGGCGTTTTGCCTGCGCATCCAGCGCCAGGCCGGTACTGAACGTGCCGGTGTTCGTGATGGTGTCTTTCAGCTTCAGCGTTGCGCCGTCAACCACCCAAATCACGCTCTCTTTGCCGATGCCGGTAATGTAGACGGTATTGGTGGCGTCATCGGCCACCAGCTGGCGCGGCTGGAGGGGCTTCACCGTGTCGCTACGCTTGCGATCGTCCAGCACCAGGCGCCCTTTCACCTCGCCCGTTTTCGCGTCAATGGCCGTTACCGCGCTGTTGACGGTGTTTCCAAACCACAGCGTCTGGGTGGCGTTATCGATCGTTGCGCCAAACGGCTTGAGATCGTTATGAATCGCCTGCGTCACGTCCAGCGTGACCGGATCCAGGCGATATACCACGCCGCCTTTATCGGTTTTGCGGCTTTGAGTCGTCGCAACCCACAGCGCGTTTTCCTGCTGGCTGACGGCCATTTCATACGCGCCCTTGCCTACCGCTTTGCGCAGCATCTCTTCAGCAGCATGAGCCTGGAACGTACCGGCAATCAGTAAAGAACCCAACAGCAGAGACCCACGCAGGCGCGGCGAGCACAGATGACGTAAAGACATAACAATTCCTTTTTAAATGAGGAGATTTACCGCTGACATCGCTTCCGGCGGGCAAAGTCATCGCTTTGCCGTTATTTTAATGAGAATAGTAATCATTATTGAGTTGAATGTGGAGTTTTTCTTTCCTTCCGGCCCTTACATTCACGAAATGTGCGGTTATAGTTTTCATAACATTTACAAAGGATTTAACATATATACACAGGTTCCAGTTGATTTGGTTCGAATCTTTTCTTAATCGGTTACTTCATGAAAATCATTTCTGCCCGCAGGGCATCGCTACCGCTGCTGTTCGTTCCCGTCGTATTTGGCCCGCTGAGCGCGATGGCCGCAGAAGAACAAACCCTGATCGTCAGCGCTACGCCGCAGGCCGTCTCCGAGCTGGATACGCCAGCCGCGGTCAGCGTGGTAAGGGGCGAGGATATGCGCCATGCCGCCCCGCGCATCAATCTCTCTGAATCTCTCGGCAGCGTGCCTGGCCTGCAAATCCAGAACCGCCAGAACTATGCCCAGGATTTGCAGCTGTCGGTGCGCGGCTTTGGCGCGCGCTCGACCTTTGGCGTACGCGGGATCCGCATGTACGTGGACGGCATTCCGGCGACCATGCCCGACGGCCAGGGGCAGACGTCAAACATCGATCTCAGCAGCGTAGAGAGCATCGACGTGCTGCGTGGTCCCTTCTCCGCCCTGTACGGCAATGCCTCCGGCGGCGTCATTAACATCAATACCCAGACCGGCCAGCAGCCGCCCGTCGTCGAAGCCAGCAGCTATTACGGCAGCTACGGCACCTGGCGTTACGGCATGAAGGCCACCGGCGCGGTCGGCGACGGTACGCAGGCGGGAGATGTTGACTATGCGGTATCCACCACCCGCTTTACCACCCATGGCTATCGCGACCACAGCGGCGCGAGAAAAAACCTCGCCAACGCGAAGTTAGGCGTGCGCATTGATGATGCCAGCAAGCTGACGCTGATTTTTAACAGCGTGGACATGAAAGCCAACGATCCGGGCGGGCTGAGCTATCAGGAGTGGCAGAACAACCCGCGCCAGTCCCCGCGCGGGGATCAGTACAACACGCGTAAAACCATTAAGCAGACCCAGGCCGGTATCCGCTACGACCGTCAGCTGAGTGCGCAGGACGACCTCAGCGTGATGATGTACGCCGGCGAGCGTGAAATGACCCAGTACCAGTCTATTCCTGATACCGCGCAAACTGTAAATCGTGCACATTCTGGCGGTGTAATTGACATGCAGCGCCACTATCAGGGCATCGATACGCGCTGGACCCACCGCGGCGAGCTGCTGGTGCCGGTGACGTTCACCACCGGCCTGAACTACGAAAACATGAGTGAAAATCGCCGCGGGTATGAAAACTTTGTAATGAACAACGGCGCGCCGGACTACGGCGTCAAGGGCGACAAGCGCCGTGACGAGCGTAACCTGATGTGGAACCTCGATCCTTACCTGCAAACCCAGTGGCAGCTTACGCAAAAGCTGTCCGTGGAGGCAGGCGTGCGTTACAGCTCCGTCTGGTTCGATTCTAACGATCGCTACATTACCCCGCAGAATGGCGATGACAGCGGCGATGCCAGCTACCACAAATGGCTTCCGGCGGGTGCGGTGAAATACTCCGTGACCGATGCATGGAATCTGTACGCTGCGGCGGGACGCGGGTTCGAGACCCCGACGATCAATGAACTTTCCTACCGCCCTGACGACAAAGGCGGGCTCAACATTAACCTGCAACCGTCAACCAACAATACGTACGAGGTTGGCAGTAAAACCCGCATCGGCAACGGTATTCTGACGGCGGCGCTGTTCCGCACGGATACCGATAACGAGATTGTGGTAGACACCAACAATGAACGCCGTACCAGCTATAAAAACGCCGGTAAAACGCGCCGTCAGGGCGTGGAGATCGCGCTCGACCAGCAGTTTGCAGAGAACTGGAAGCTAAAGATGGCGTGGACCTACCTTGACGCGACCTACCGTACCAACGTCTGTAACAATGCAGACTGTAGCGGCAACCGGATGCCGGGCATTGCCCGAAACATGGGATACGCGTCGCTTGGCTGGGAGCCGGAGGAAGGCTGGTATGCCGGCGCGGATGCACGCTACATGAGCGATGTGATGGCAAACGATGCCAATACCGCGAAAGCGCCCTCCTATACCGTGGTCGGCCTGAACACCGGCTGTAAGCTCAACTATGGCAAATGGGGAATGGATATCTTTGGCCGCGTCGATAACCTGTTCGATAAAGCGTACGCGGGGTCCGAAATCGTTAATGCTGGCTACAGCCGCTATTACGAGCCAGCGCCAGGCCGTAATTACGGCGTAGGGCTGTCAGTTTCTTATCGCTTTGAGTAAAACTTTATCCGGCAACGGGCGTTGCCGGTAATAAACGCGCTCAATAACGCTATTCCCGGTTGCCTGATGCGCCGGGAATTTATTTGTCATATTACTGCTCGAATAAAGAAATAAGTGCGCGCGGGGGTCCTTAACTAAAGTATTGCCGTTGCAGCAGGACGTTGGCTTCATCATTTGCCCGGTCAATGGCTTCCCGGCTGGCCTCCACGTCCCTGTTCTCAAGCGCCGAAAGCAGATCGGCATAATGATAGGTCTCAGCCGGCATCTCCTTCATCTCTCCATGCAGATAGTTTATGCACGGGCCAATCCGCACCCAGAGCTGCTCGATCAGCGAATTTAAGGTCGGCATCTCGGCATACTGATAGAGCGTAAAGCGGAAGATGCGGTTAGCATGCAGCGCCTTCTGGACGTTACCCTGATACATCGCGGTGCTGAAGTTGTCCGAGAGCGCGCGCAGCGTGTCAAGCTTAGCCTCGGTCATATTCTGGCACGCCGCCGCAACCGCCATCGGTTCAAGCTGTTTTCGAATGGCATTAATTTCGTTATAGCGTTCCAGCGTGACTTCCGGCACCAGAAAAGCCTGCGCCGGCGTGGCCTGCAACGCTCCTGCAGAAACCAGTCGCAGCAGCGCTTCACGTACCGGTGTGATGCTGGTACCTAATTTATCCGCAATCTCTTTGGTGATCAGCCGAGCCCCGGGCTTTAAAGACCCCGTGATTAACGCTCCTTTTAAACTGATCTCAACTTGCATAGTCAGACTGATTCTTTGTGCTTTTTCTAAATGATCCAAATCAAGCATGTTTAATTCCCGTAGCCAAAACAAAATGCCATTCTCAGTGCCTGTTTAAAAAAACAGCACCGGTTCGATATATCCTGTATCGTCATGCCTGGTATTAGGGGCGCGCGTTAAAATATAAATAGGACAATTAAAATTGCGTTTATCACTTCTGGCTCAGCTGGGCCGATGGCGCGCAAAGCTTATGGGTTAATTAAAGACAATATATCGTATCTTCACAAATAATTATGGCGGGCCACGCCCGCCATAACCGACGCACCGTTTAGTCTGCCGCCACGCGTATTACGACCTTGCCGAAGTTTTTCCCTTCAAGCAGGCCAATCAGCGCGTCCGGAGCCGCTTCCAGCCCTTCGATGACCTGTTCGCGATAGTGAATTTTGCCTTCCTTCACCCAGCGCCCCATCTCCTGCTGGAACTCGTCAATACGATGCCCGTAGTCCTGCGCGATGATAAAGCCCTGCATGCGGATGCGTTTTTTCAGAATGGTGCCCATCAACAGCGGCAGCCGATCCGGGCCGTCCGGCAGGTTGGTTGCGTTGTACCCGCTCACCAGACCGCATACCGGCACGCGTGCGGAGGTATTCAGCAGCGGCAGCACGGCGTCAAAAACCTTGCCGCCGACGTTTTCATAATAGACGTCAATGCCCTGCGGGCAGGCGCTTGCCAGCTGTTCAGCAAAATCATCCGCATGGTGATCGATACAGGCGTCGAAACCCAGTACCTCGACCGCATGACGGCATTTCTCTTCACCACCGGCCACGCCAACGACCCGGCAGCCTTTGATTTTACCGATTTGCCCGACCGTTGCGCCGACCGGCCCGGTAGCGGCGGCCACCACCAGAGTTTCCCCCTCCCGTGGCTGGCCGATATCAAGCAGCCCCATGTAGGCGGTAAAGCCAGGCATACCCAGAACGCCCAGCGCCCAGGACGGATGCGACGGGCTATCGCCCAGCTTCACCAGTCCTTGTGCGTCGGACAGCGCATACTCCTGCCAGCCGCTGTAGCCCAATACCCATTCACCCTCTTTATAATCAGGATGACGGGACGTCTCAACGCGGCTTACCGTACCGCCTACCATCACCGCGCCAATCTCAACCGGTGGAGAGTAGGACGGCGCATCGCTCATACGCCCCCGCATGTACGGATCCAGCGAAAGCCATACCGTGCGTAACAATACCTGCCCGTCTGCGGGCGTCGGGATCGGCTGTTCTTCCAGGCGAAAATTATCGGCGACCGGCGCGCCGTGCGGGCGGGAAGCCAGAACCCAGCGTCGGTTTTGCGTGGTAGATTGACTCATTAATCGCTCCTTACTGCTGAAAATGTCATTCAAGCCTGGCACTTTATCCTGAGGATCGCCTTACCATTATGAGGCAGACTGGTTCAGCCGTACGACCAGATAAAGGCACGGCCGATCCGTTTCGTTGATAAAGCGGCAGTCATTCGGTGGCCCCAGCTCCAGGCAATCTCCGGCCTTCATTTCATGGCGGGTATCCCCTTCCTGAAACACCAGCTCGCCGGACTGTAGCCAGATAAGCTGGCGCGCCAGGGCATAAGAGGAGGCGGGCATTGGCACATCGCTGCCCGCGGGCAGCTCCACCTGAACGAGATCGATGGGCAGGTCGGTGCGTGGGGACACATGCCGGCGCAGATAGTGCGTTTGCGGATCGCGCCAGACGGGCTGGTTAGCCAGGCGCAGCAGTTTCCCCTCCTGCATTTCCGCACGCGCAATCAGCGTCGACATGCTGATACCAAAGGCACCCGAAAAACGCGCAAGCAGGGTTGCGGTTGGGCTGCTGTCGCCCCGTTCAATCTTGTGGATCATGGCGCGCGAAATACCTGCCCGCTCGGCCAGCTCGCTCAAAGACCAGCCTCGCGATTCACGCTCAATGCGAAGCCGGGCGCTAATCCGTTGATTCATAGTGTCTGTCATCGTGTTCATGACGTCATACTATAGTGTATGAATGGTTTTCCGGTGCAGTTTTAATGACAAAAAAATAGGGACTTAGCCATGGCGATGCAATCCGGTAAATGTGTAATATTGTAATTAATGCATACTACTATAGTGAACAACACAGCCAGAGGACCCGCCATGATCGTTCGTCATGCCCTAAAAGAAGATTGCGCCGCTATCAGAGAGATTTACAACCATGCGGTGCTGCATACTGCCGCCATCTGGAACGATACGACCGTTGATACCGATAACCGTATCGCCTGGTTCGAAGCGCGCAAGCTGATGGGCTATCCGGTGCTGGTCAGTGAAGAAGACGGCGTGGTGACGGGTTATGCCTCGTTCGGCGACTGGCGGGCGTTCGACGGTTTTCGCCATACGGTTGAGCACTCGGTGTACGTTCACCCCGACCATCAGGGCAAAGGCATTGGGCGGCTGCTGATGAAGGCCCTGATCGACGAAGCCCGTCAGATCGGCAAGCATGTGATGGTGGCAGGTATTGAGGCGCAAAATCAGGCGTCGATTCATCTGCATGAAACCCTGGGCTTCGTCACCACCGGAAGGATGCCGCAGGTGGGCACCAAATTTGGCCGCTGGCTGGATTTAACCTTTATGCAGCTTCAGCTCGACGAGCGCAGCGATCCGGATGTGCTCCCATGAACCAGTCGCTGACCCTGGCGTTCCTGGTGGCTGCCGGCATCGGGCTGGTCGTGCAAAACACCTTAATGGTACGCATTACGCAGTCCTCCTCCACCATTCTTATCGCCATGCTGCTTAACTCGCTGGTAGGGATTGTGCTGTTTGTCAGCATTCTGCTGATTAAGAATGGCATGGCGGGGTTTAGCGAACTGGCGTCGACGGTGCGCTGGTGGACGCTGATCCCCGGCCTGCTCGGGTCGTTCTTTGTCTTTGCCAGCATTAGCGGCTACCAGAACGTGGGCGCGGCGACGACAATCGCCGTGCTGGTGGCAAGCCAGCTGATAGGTGGCCTGGTGCTGGACGTCCTCAGAAGCAGCGGCGTACCGCTGCGGGCGCTGGTGGGCCCGGCGTGCGGCGCGGTGATGCTGGTGGTCGGCGCCTGGCTGGTGGCGCGGCGCCAGTTTTAACCCTACAGAATAGTACCGCCCTGCGTGAGGTGGGCAAGGCGCGCTTCCGCCTCTTCTTTATGCTGCCTGCCATGATGCGCAATTGCCGTGCGCAGGCGCTGCTGCTGGGTGTAACGTTCTTCACGGCTAAGCGCGGTATCGTCGCTGAGTTCAATCAGTAGTTCATTCATGTGCGCGATAACGCTCTCTTCGATGGCAGCATCAACGCGGGCCATCACGTCGCTTAAATGTGACATTGTCACTCCTCCGTTAATGCCCGGCAAGCGTAGCGCCACCGGGCAAGACCTCAGTTTATCTTCGCCTTTGAGAAATCACTGCCCATCAGGCTCACGCTGTAGCCCGTGACGTTGCTGCGGGTCGCGTAGAAAGTTTTGCCGTTAGCTAACGCGATCCACGGCGCCTGCTGGTAGAAAATTTCCTGGGCCTGACCGTACAGCTTCGCGCGCTCGTCCGCGGAGCTCGTCAGTTTGGCCTTTTGCACCAGATCATCATACCCCTTATCACACCAGCGTGCGGCGTTGGATCCGGTTTTTATGCTGTTGCAGCCCAGCAGCACGTCGGCGAAGTTGTCCGGGTCGCCGTTGTCAGACATCCAGCCGAACAGCGCGGAGTCATGCTCGCCTTTACGCATGCCGGAGAGGTATTCCCCCCACTCGTATGACACAATTTTTGCCTTCACCCCCACCTTCGCCCAGTCGGCCTGGATCATCTCCGCAATGCGTCGGGAATTTGGGTTATACGGGCGCTGAACCGGCATGGACCACAGGGTCACTTCTGCGCCCTTTTCAAGCCCAGCCTGCTTCAGCAGCGCTTTTGCTTTCTCGGGATCGTAGCCGTAATCCTGAAGGTCTTTATTGAAGCCGAGCATGTTCGGCGGGATCGGCGATTTGGCTACCGTGCCAGACCCCATAAAGACCGCATTGACGATGGCTTTTTTATCGGTCGCGTAGTTCAGCGCCTGGCGCACAAGCACGTTATCAAACGGCTTTTTCTCGGTATTAAACGCCAGGTAACCCACGTTCAGCGCCTCCACCGAGTGCAGCGCCAGGTCTTTATTTTTCTTAATCACATCAAACTGCACCGGCGACGGCGCGGGGATAATCTGACATTCGTTAGTCTGCAGCTTCGCCAGGCGCGTTTCGACGTTAGGGGTAATGGAGAAGATAAGGTGTTTAGTCGGCACCTCACCGTCCCAGTAGTTCGGGTTGGCAACGTAGCGGATCAGCGAGTCCACCTTGTATTGCTGAAGCACGTACGGCCCGGTGCCGATTGGCCAGGTGTCCACGTTTTCAGGCGTGCCCTTTTTCAGCATGGCGTCCGCGTATTCGGCGGAGAGGATCGAGGCGAAGTCCATCCCCCAGTCGGCCAGGAAAGCCGCATTGGGTTCGCTCAGCGTGAACTGGACGTGATAATCATCGAGCTTTTTCACCTCCTGAATCAGCTTGTCGAGGCCCACGTCGTTAAAGTATTCGTAATTGCCCTGCGAAACATTGTGATACGGATGCTTAGGGTCTTTCTGACGCATAACGGAGAAAATAACGTCATCAGCATTAAAATCACGCGTAGGCTTAAAGTACTTATTGCTGTTGAACTTCACCCCTTTACGCAGCGTAAAGGTATAGGTTTTGCCGTCAGGTGAAATAGTCCATGATTCTGCCAGCGAGGGAACCGGCGTATTTTTCACCGGATCGAAATTTATCAGGCGGTTATACAGCGTTTGCGAGCTGGCGACAAACGACGGGCCTGAGCTGGCGATCTGCGGGTTAAACGACTCCGGCGACGCCTCGGAGCAGTAGATAATGGTGTCATTATTTGCAGCCCATGCGGCGCTTGCCGGCAGCAGCGCGCTCAGCGCCAGCGCGAGCAATGTTTTCCCTGTAGACATAGTTATTACCCTTTCGGTTTTATTATAGTGAACCGTAATAACAGCACAGCCGTTTTAACCTGACAAATAACGAATCACTATCAGGTTATTCTAAAGGTGCACATTTCGCCGGTTTTAGCACCAGCATGACGAAAGCGATTTGCCTTAAGGTTCGTTATTCGTCAAGCACAACCGCCACGATCAATGCCGCAAGAAATCGTCCCTTTTGCCGTCTCCTCAGCCGTTTGTTTGCTTTCTCGTTTAGCTAAAGTAACGGCGTGAAGAAGTCTACAGGACCAAATCGTGGCAAAAACACTTTTACGCAGCGGTAATCTGGATGATTTTCAGGCCGTTGGCGGCGGCGGACAGGCCGTTTTTGAATCAGCGCTGCAAATCCGCGAAGCGCTCCGGTTACGCAAACAGCAGGCCATCGTTGACTGCCTGGCTATCCCGCAGGTCAATGACGGCGGCGACCGCGTTGACTGGTACTCGCCGATAGAGGGAACCGTTTCAGGCTGGAAGGCCGCGGACGAAGATGACCGCTATCGTGCCCTGCGCTACCTTGAAAATACGCTCGCCAGCGTGGAATCGCTGAGTAAAAAATGCCTCCAGTCGCCTAAAACCGCCCAGCAGCTGTTTGGCTCTCTGCTTTCAAAAGCCTTCCAGTTCCCCGGTGAAAACTTCGTGTTTCTGGTGAACGGCAGGCCGGTGATCTGCTTCTGGGGCTTTGTGAACCTCAACGAGAGCGCCCGAGACGACGTGCTCGACTGCCTGCGAGAATCGCTTATCCCTGAACCTGCACCGGTGATAATCGAGGAACCGGAGCCGGAGCCGGAACCCGAGCCTGCGCCGGTAGTCACCTTTGAGCAGGCCGATGCGCCGCTTATCGCGCAAGCCACCGCCGTACGTATCACCGAAGATGATCTGTATACGCCAGAGCCTGCCCGCGTGAACGTTGAGCCACCAGAGCCAGCCCCTGCTCTCGCGCAAAAAAAACGTCGCTCACCCCTCTGGCTGCTGCCGGTTGCTGCCGTCGCTATCGCGGCCATTGCCGCCCCGCTGCTCTGGCCGAAACAGGTCCCGACCGCAGCGCCCGCGCCAGCCCCGGTCGCCATTGCGCCAGCGCCCGTGAAAACGGTGAAGCCGCTTGAGCTGACGCTCCCGCTGCACCAGGCCGAGGTGGTGGAGCCAAAGGTTAAAACCCCGGCTCCCGCTGCGGAGCCGGTGGTGATTACCGCTATCCCGAAAGATGCCATGGTAATGGAGGCAAACCAGGTCAAGGCCGGGTTAACGCGCTTCCTGAACGGCACCTGGCGCGCGTTCCTGGATGTGCAGGATCCGCTCACCGGTAAGCCGCCGTCGCTGCGCTACCAGATCCAGAACAACAAAGGGTTCGCCCGGGTGGTGCATGGCGACAACATCGTGTGCCGCGTAGAGGTCTTCTCCGGTTTACACAGCAACGGCGAGCTGCTGATCAAAACGCGCGGTAACGCACGCTGCACCGACGGCTCGCGTTACCCGATGCCGGAAGTAGCCTGCAAGGCGGGAACCAGCGACGTGGCGGAATGCACGGCACGTTATGATGCCAACACCGTCGTTCCTTTGACGTTTAAGAAAGCAGGTGCCTGATCCTATGCTGGTTAATCTTTGCGACTACAAACAGAGCGTTACGCTTATCGCTAACAGCGGCGTGCAGTTTCTTGATTTTGGCCTGACCCCGCAGGACACCGCCAGCAACGGGCGGTTCGTGCGTAAAACGGCAAATGGCCCGCTGCTGCGCCTGAATTTTGATCTGGTAAATGGCCGCTACACCCTGCCCGCCGCCGATGGCGGACAGCCGGAAGTGGTTAAGCCTGAAAGCACGATTCCGCTGCATGATTCCCTCACCGTGCTGGACGGCGTCTGGCTGCCGCTCCCTTTCCTGCGCTTTAACCCGCCGAGAACGTTTGTAGATGGTCCGGATAACTGGGCCCGCGTGCAGGTGCGCAAACTGTCCGCGCCCGACGCCGCAGGCAATACGCACCGCGTCACCGTCGCGCTCGACAGCCAGATCGCGGAACATGCAACCTCCGCCCTGTCGCCGGTTGAAAACGATATCCTGAACGGCACGCGTTTCGCCCTCGCCTGGCGCGATAGTGAAGTTGAGAGTTTCCTGGACCAGACCTGGATTGACGGCTGGCTGCGTGAAGCCTTCACACAGTATGCTGACGGGGTTGAAAAACGCGCCGAGCGCGAGCTGCATCAGGCCATGCGCAGCTTCGAGTATCAGGCGCACTGGCTCAACCTGATCTCCATGCTCGGTGAACAGCTCACCGTGCCGGAGGTGAAGTTTGTCACGCACACCCTGAGCACCCCGGCCATTCCTGTCGATCTGATCCTCGACGTGGGGAACACCCATACCTGCGGCGTGATTATTGAAGATCACGGAGACGCTAACGACGGCCTGCGTCAGACGGCTGAACTCCAGGTACGTTCCCTGAGCGAGCCGCAGTTCCTGAACGAGCCGCTGTTTACCAGCCGCCTCGAATTTTCGGAGGCGCGTTTTGGCAAGCAGCACTACTCCGTGGAAAGCGGCCGGGAGGATGCGTTCGTCTGGCCGTCGATTGTCCGCGTGGGTGATGAGGCGCGTAAGCTGGCAATGCAGCGTCTGGGCACCGAAGGCAACAGCGGAATTTCCAGCCCGCGTCGTTATCTGTGGGATGAGACCCCGGTGGTGCAGGACTGGCGCTTCAGCCAGATGAACGGCAAAACCCAGCGCGAACCGCTGGCCACCGCGTTCCCGCTGATGAACCTGATGAACGATGACGGGGAACCGCTTTTTACCCTGCCGCCGGATGAGCGCCTGCCGGTCTTCTCGCCGCAGTACAGCCGCAGCACCCTGATGACGCACATGCTCTGCGAGCTGCTGGCTCAGGCGCTGGGGCAGATTAACAGCGTGGCTACGCGTTTGCGGCTCGGTTTTCCGGCGTCACCCCGCCAGCTGCGCACCCTGATCCTGACCCTGCCTTCGGCGATGCCGAAACAGGAGCGCGAGATCTTCCGCCGCCGCATGTTCGAAGCCATCGCCATCGTCTGGAAAGCGATGGGCTGGCATCCGCAGGATGAAGATTTTGCCAGCCGCAGGCAGCAGGAAAAAAGCGTGGTTCCGGTACCTGAGATCCAGATGGAGTGGGACGAGGCCAGCTGCGGCCAGCTGGTGTGGCTGTATAACGAAGCCATTTCCCGCTTCGGCGGACAGACCGAGGCGTTTTTTGCCTCCCTCGCCCGTCCGGACCGCGCGCCAGAGCCGGGGGTCCAGCCGGGACGCGCGCTGCGCGTAGCCTCGATTGATATCGGCGGCGGCACGACGGATATGGCCATCACGCACTATCAGCTGGACGATGGCTCCGGGAATAACGTCAAAATTACCCCGCAGCTGTTGTTCCGCGAAGGATTCAAGGTTGCCGGTGACGATACCCTGCTCGACGTGATCCAGCGCTACGTGCTGCCCGCCTTGCAAACCCAGCTTCAGAAATCCGGCATAGCCGACGCCTCTCTGCTGATGGCATCCCTGTTCGGTGACTCCGGTCGGATCGATACTCAGGCGGTACTGCGTCAGCAAACCGCGCTTCAGCTCTTTATGCCGATCGGTCACGCGATCCTTGCGGCGTGGGAAACGAGCGACGTTGACGATCCGCTGGCCGGGCTGCACGCCACCTTTGGCGATCTGCTTACGCAAAAACCAACGCGTAACGTGATGAATTATCTCCAGCAGGCCATCGACCACGCGTTGCCGGCTGGCTCGGAAGCATTCGACCTGTTCAGCGTGCCGCTGCACGTCAACTTCCGCGAGATGCAGGATGCCATGCTGGCGGGCCAGTTCACGCTTGCCGCTCCGCTTCATGCGGTATGTGAGGCCATCTCGCATTACGGTTGCGATATTTTGCTGATCACCGGACGCCCGGGCTGCCTGCCGGGCGTTCAGGCACTGATTCGCCATCTGCAGCCGGTGCCGGTCAACCGCATCGTCTGGCTGGATAAGTATCAGGTTCATGAATGGTATCCGTTCAGCCAGCAGGGACGGATCGGCAACCCGAAATCGACTGCCGCCGTCGGCGCGATGCTCTGTAGCCTTGCGCTGGATCTGCGCCTGCCGCGCTTTAACTTTAAGGCGGCGGATATCGGCGCGTACTCCACGGTGCGCTATCTGGGGGTGCTGGATAACACCGTTAATACCCTGCGGGAAGAGAATGTCTGGTATCACGATATCGACCTCGATAAGCCCGGCGCGAAACTGGATGCCCGCCTGCACTTCCCGCTGCGCGGCAACGTCACGCTCGGCTTTCGGCAGCTGGCAAACGCCCGCTGGCCCGCGACGCCGCTCTATACCCTGAGCATTAACTCGGCCGAGCTGGCGAAAACCATTGCGGGTGACGGCGTGCTGAACGTGCGCCTGAAGCTGCGGGGTGGTAACAAGCAGGAAGGTCCGGAATCCTTCGAGCTGAGCGAAGCCTGGCTACAGGACGGTACGCCGGTGCCGCCGGATGCTCTGACCTTTAAACTGAATACTCTGGCCGACCGCCGACACAGCGGCAGCCACTACTGGATCGACAGCGGGAGCGTATACCTGAAATGACTGCGACGACTGCCACCACTCAGGCCTTAATCGGGTGGATCAATGAGACGCGACAGCACGCCCCGATGCTGGATAACGAAGCCGATGCCCTGCTTGCGCGTCTCAACGCTGCGCGCGCGCGTGAGGAGGCGCTCGATCGCGCGCTTGTCAGCCAGAGCACCGTGGGCTTATACGGTCACTCTCAGGCGGCGAAAGCGCACCTGCTCGCGTCCCTGTGCGGCAGCGGCAACGAACGGCTGAACGTTATGCCGGGTCAACGCACGTTTGACTACTTCTCGCATATTAATCCCGGAAACGCGCCGACCAATATGGCCGTTCGTTTCAGCAGAACGGCCAGTGAGATCGTCGATGAGGCGTTTCCGCTGCGGATCGCACTGGTGACGGAAGCCGAGCTGGTTCAGCTTTTCATTGCGCGAACCACTCTGCACCCGCAGATCCGTCCGGTTGAAAAATCCGTTATCGAAGCCCGCCTTGAACAGTGGCGTGCCCTGCGCCAGCCGCAGAGCGTGCCGGGAATGACGGCGCAGGACGTCGCGGCCGTCGCCCGTTTCTGGCAGAGCATGGTACCGGGTGCAAAACAGCATATTGACGATGCCCTGTGGTATCAGTTTGCGCTGCTCGTGCCGTCGCTCGATCTCAGCACCCGCGCCAGCGTCTGGTCTCTGCTGTGGGGTGAGCAACAGGAGCTAACCCAGCAGTGGCTTAAGCTCGCCCATGTGCTTCATCAAACCAGCCATGCCGGCACGCTTGCTGCGCCGTTGAGTCTGCTGATGGACAGCTTCGGTCTGCCGTGTGAAGGATTCCTGACCCCTGGGGCGTTTAGCGCACCGGAAGCGCAGGAAACGCTCCTTCACCCGCTGGAAAATGGCGAGATGCTCAATGCCATCAGCCTTCCTGTCGACGTGCTGGCGTTTCTCACCCGCGAACTGGTGCTGCCCGTTGAGGGTACCGTGCTGGACGGCGTGGATATTATTGATATCCCGGCCATTTCTGACGACAACACGCCGCTGATGCACCAGGCTAAATCCCTGTGGCTGCTGGAGCATTATCGCCAGCAGCTCCAGCCGGACGTCCTGGTTATCTGCAACGCGACGGCGCGCCATCAGCAGACGGCGAAGACGGCCAGGATCCTGCATAACTGGGTAAAAGAGACGCAGCCTGGCGAGGAGTCCGCGCTGCCGGGCCTGGTGTGGGCCATTACCCCTCACGATGCGCGATTCACCACAAAGCAGAATCTTGACGAAGCCGTTCAGCAGCTGCTGGGTCAGCCGGGACTGCGCTGGGGGACGCTGCAGGCGCTGGATAACCACAGCATGCAAAGAGTGATTGAATGGCTATCGCAGGCTACCCTGCCGGCGCAGCGGCAGAAGCGACTCCATGCGCTGAAAGCGCTGCTGCGACAGGAGCTGTCTGCGCTGATGCAGCCGTACCTCGCGCCTCTTACGCAGACGCCGGATCAAAGACGCTCTCAGGCCGAAAAAATGGTGCGAACGCTGCAAGGCAGCGCTGCCCGCCACGGTGAGCTGCTTAACGGCCTTCTTCCGCCGTTAAAGGCATTTGAAACGCTGCTGACGGTGCACCAGCCGCGCGAGGAGCAGGTCAACGGCCTGTTTAATGATGTTATCGACCTGTTCGCAGAAGAGACGCACGAAAGCACGGGTGCGACGCAGACCAAAGACAGGGCGCGGCTGGCGCATAGCGTCTGGGTTAACCATCTGCGTCAGTGGAGCCGCAACGACGCGGCAGCGGCCCGTCTGGGCCTGGAGCCTGCGATTTTACAGCACATCGCCGATGTGCTTATCGTCACCAGCTACCGCCTGAACCTGCCGCATCAGCTGCAACGTATTGTGGAAAAGGATAAAAGCAGCGCTGCGCAGCTTCACGCCGCCACAGGCAATTTCATCGGCTGGCTGGGATACGATCTGACCGCGGTCTCTGAGCGTCCGGCAAGCCGGATCCGTAAAGGACAGCCAATTTTTGTGACCCCGGTGGTCAGCAGCGCCTCTCCACGCCTCACCCGACTGGGCGAGCAGCCCGTTCATGCGGCGACAGCCTATGTATATGACTGGCTGGTTGCGCTCTACACCCGCGCCATTGAGAACGTGGATTACCAGTGTCCTCACGACGTGCAGCCTGTTGCGCGCAGGAAATTATTAACCCTGCTGCCTTAATCATCTCAGCCCGCAGAAGTGCGGGCTAACGCTCACTCACCATCAAAGAAGTTGGCCAAAGCCTGAGCTAACGCAGAAGGATTTTCCCATGACATTGAATGGCCCGCATTGGGGATAATCTTTATCGCCACGCCTTTTTGTTGCAGGCGATTAAAGTCTTCATCGGGAAGTGACCATTCACCGAAAACTAACGTTATCGGGCAGGTTAACGACAAGAACTTGTCTTCCCAGTCAGGTTTTACCCCCTCTACCAGGCTCGTTGCGCCGCGCCAAACGGCCCAGGGGGCACTGCTTTGAAGGCTTCCTGCCCATGGCGACGTTTCTGCGCGAAGCATTTCATTATATCCCTGCTCCAGAAACCGTTGTTCTGCTTGGGCCGCAATAGATCGGCTGAATATTCCACCGCCCGCATGAAAATTGGGTTCAGAAACGATTAATCCCTTAACGCGCGGCTGTAATAGCACTGCCGTTTCAATAGCAATGCTTCCTCCCATGCTATGGCCATAGAGCCAGAAATGGTCCAGGCCGAGATGGTTTAACAGTTCAACTACCACCTGCGCCTGCTCGCTTGTGCGATAACGGTACTTTTCAGGTTTCTCACTGTAACCGCTGCCGGGAAGATCGATCAGAATGGCTCTGCGATCTCCAAACCGGGTGTCACAGACAATGCGTGGATACTCATACGAAGAGGCGCAGCCTAATCCGTGGATAAATACAACAGGCTCACCTGAACCGGGAAGATCGAGCCAGCGCACAGTACAACCGGCATGCTGCGAATAAAAACTGTTCATAAGCACTCCCTTTACAACGAACTGTTTATTTATACAGTCTCTATGTTTGAAATGCTATGTTCTGATTTAGAATCTGGAAACGTGCTTCAGAAAAGTGAGATCAACAGCGCAACAGGAAAGCTCATCGGCCAGGTGGAACCCACCAGGAAGGCGCTCAGCAGGCGAATGCGCTTACGATCTTTTGACAGGAACCAGGTGATTAATGCGCAGATGAAGGCCATGATTGCGTAGAACACCAACATCTTTTGATACAACGTCATTCTGTTTACCTGAGCCGAAAAAATAACCGCACGCAATATGCGGCATATGTTGACGCAGATCAAGTTTTTTCGTTACATCATAACCACTTAAATATTATGGATAATAACAACTGAGTACCTTGTGTAACAACGCGGGGGGAAGCAAAACGGCTATTGGTAATAACATGCATTAAAAATGCACTTTTTGATAAATTTACTCCGGCGGAACGCGTTCTAATTAGCACAGGCTATTAAGGGAGGAAACATGCTACGCATTCCGCAGAGTTGTATTCACACCCGTTCCACACCTTTCTGGAACAAAGAGACGGCACCCGCCGGTATTTTTAAGCGTCACCTCGATACGGGCACGCGCCCGGGCGTTTACCCTCGCCTTTCGGTGATGCGTGGCGCGGTGCGTTATCTTGGCTATGCCGATCAGTTCACGCCCGAGCCTGACAGCGAACTCGTCATTGAAGCCGGTCATTTCGGCGTTTTCCCCCCTGAGAGATGGCACCATATTGAAGTGATGACCGACGACACGTTGTTCAATATTGAATTCTTTGTTGAACCAGAGGTGCTTAAGTCCCTTTAGGCGCCTGACGACATGAAGGAAACTATTATGTTACGTATTCCTGAAAACTTTGTTCACACCCGCTCGACGCCGTACTGGAATAAAGAGACCGCCCCAAAAGCGCTCTTCACCCATCACAACACGAAAGCTGGCGTCTTCGGTCGTCTGTCCGTCATGCAGGGCGCGGTGCGTTACTATGGCTTCGCCGATAGCGATGCTGCCGAACCGGACCTGGAAGTGGTGATTGAAGCCGGTTCCTTCGGGATTTCCCCGCCGCAAAAATGGCACCGCATTGAGCTGTTGACCGACGATACCTATTTTAATATCGACTTTTTCGCCGATCCTGCCGTCACGCTCAGCGGTGCGGGCATTGGTAAAGTGGTTAATACGCATAAGGAGTAAGTGATGGGTAAGGCAACCTATACCGTGACCGTTACAAACAACAGTAACGGCGTGTCGGTAGATTATGAGACAGAAGCGCCGATGGAGCTGTTAATCCCCGACGTCGCGGCTGACGTGGTGAAGGACCTGGTGAATACCGTTCGCGCCTACGATACGGAGAATGAGCACGAGGTGTGTGGCTGGTAGGCAGATCTGCCCGGCGTTTGCGCCGGGCAAGACGGCTTAGTGCTTTATCATGACATGTCGCACAACCGTATAGTCCTCAAGCCCGTAGACCGACATATCCTTGCCGTAGCCTGATAACTTCATACCGCCGTGCGGCATTTCGCTCACCAGCATAAAATGGGTATTGACCCAGGTGCAGCCATACTGCAACCGCGCGCTGAGCCGATGCGCACGCCCTGTGTCTTTCGTCCAGACGGAGGATGCCAGGCCGTACCGGGAATCGTTAGCCCATTCCAGCACCTGCGCTTCATCCTCAAACTCCGTCACGCTGACCACCGGCCCGAACACCTCCCGCTGGACGATAGCGTCATCCTGCCTCGCCCCGGCCAGCAGCGTTGGCTGGAAGTAATATCCCGCGCCCTCTCTCTTGCCGCCCCCGGTGACCACGCGGATATGACTCAGCGCTTTGGCGTCGTCCACCGCTGCACACACGCGAGCAAGATGCGCTGCTGAGCTGAGCGGGCCAAGCTCCGTAGACGTATCCTCCGGCGCACCCATCTTCAGCGTGGCGACGGCGGCGCCCAGCTTTTCGACCAGCGCGGGATAAATCCCCTTCTGGGCGTATATACGACAGGCAGCGGTACAATCCTGACCAGCATTGTAGAAGCCAAACGTGCGCACGCCCTCAACCACCGCATCCAGATCCGCATCGTCAAAGACGATGACCGGCGCTTTGCCGCCCAGCTCCATATGGGTCCGTTTGATAGAGGAAGCGGTATGGCCGATGATATGTTCCCCGGTGGCGATAGAGCCGGTAAGCGAAACCATGCGCACTTTTTCGTGACCGGTCAGCGGATCTCCCACGGTTTTACCGCGACCAAACAGCACGTTCAGCACCCCTGCCGGGAAGATGTCCTTCGCCAGTTCCGCCAGCTTCAGCGCCGTCAGCGGCGTGATTTCCGAAGGTTTGATCACCACGCAGTTTCCGGCGGCCAGCGCGGGCGCCAGCTTCCACGCCGCCATCATCAGCGGATAGTTCCACGGGGCAATGGAGGCGACAACGCCTACCGGATCGCGACGGATCATTGAGGTATGTCCCTCAAGGTATTCACCCGCGGCCAGGCCATTCAGGCAGCGGGCGGCCCCGGCAAAGAAGCGAAACACATCGACGACGGCCGGAATTTCATCCCCCAGGGCACAATGCAGCGGTTTCCCGCAGTTAAGTGATTCCAGCTGCGCGAACGCGTCGGCATTGGCTTCGATTACATCCGCCAGCTTCAGCAGGCATTCGGCGCGCGTTTTCGGCGTCGTCTGGCCCCACTCAGCGAAAGCACGATCGGCAGCCTGGACGGCAGCATCCACCTGAGCGGCCGACGCCTCAGCAATCTCCAGCAACACCTCACCCGTGGCAGGATTGTAAACCGCCTGCGCCTCGCCTTCGCCGGCCACCAGTTCACCATTAATCAGCAGTAGATTTTGCATAGCATTGTCCTGTTGAAGTCGACATTATTTTCGCTGTCAGCACGCGTATTGCCGGGCTAATGCGTGACAACGTCACGCATCAAGTCGGCGCTCCCTAACTAAAGGTAGACCGCGTACCCTGTCGCTTCAGGAATTTTCATCAGGGTGTGACTGGAGCCAGCATCATTTCGCGAATGACTTCACCCAGCCGGGCGACAGCCTGTTCCTCCCGCTCCCCCCAGCCCCATGAGGTGTTAAAGCGGAAAAACGGCGCCCAGGTATCGGAGGTGGAAAACATTTTGCCGGGGGCAATGCTGATTTGATGGGCTAACGCCTTTTCGCTGAGCCGTCCTGCGTCGAGCCGTTCCGGCAGCTCCAGCCATAAAAAGTAGCCGCTGTCGTTATGATGGATTTTGACACCGGCAGGCATATGGCGCAGAAGCGTCTGCCAGGCATGCTGCTTGCGCTCGGCGAGCGTGCGCCGCAGGCGGCGGAGGTGGGCGTCGTAACGTTTGGTGGACAGATAGTCCACCAGCGCCAGCTGCATAGGGGAGCTGGTGGATAAGGTACTCATCAGCTGTAGCTGCTGAATACGCCGGGCATGTTTTCCTGCCGCCACCCAGCCGATGCGAAAACCGGCCACCAGGCACTTGGAGAAGGATGAACAGTGCAGCGTCATGTCCTGCTTGTCCCAGGCCTTCGCAGGCAAAGGTTTTTCACGGCCAAAGTAGAGTTCGCTGTAAACATCGTCTTCAATCAGCGTGACGTTATGCCGCGTTAACAAGGCCACCAGCCGGGCCTTCTTCTCTGCGCTCAGGGTGAATCCCAGCGGATTCTGGCTGTTAGTCATCAGCCAGCAGGCTTTAACCGGATAATCGCTTAACGCCTGCTCTAGCGCGTTAAGATCGATGCCTTCACGCACGTCAGTGGCGATGGACAAGGCTTTCAGCTTCAGGCGTTCAAGGGCCTGAAGCGCGCCATAAAAACAGGGGTTTTCAACGATGACCCAGTCTCCCGGCTCGGTGACGGCCTGCAGGCTGAGGTTGAGCGCCTCGAGCGCCCCGGCGGTGATCACGATCTCATCCGGGGAGATGTTCATCCCCTGCTGGGCGTAGCGGCGGGCGATAGCATGGCGTAAGTCAACGTTACCCGGCGGCAGGTTTTCAATCACGCTCATGGCGGTGGCCGTTTTACTGACGCTGGCCAGCGATCGGTTGAGCTGCTGAAGCGGGAAAAGACGCGGATCGGGAAACGCAGAGGCAAACGGGACTACCGAGGGATCGCGGCTGGCCTGTAACACGTCGAAGATGTAGGTATTAATGTCTACCACTTCGTCGCGCATCACCTGAGCGGGCGGTGCAGGCTGGTGGGAGGTCGGGCGCGCGGCAACGTAGTAGCCCGACTGCGGTCTGGCGACAATGCGCCCCTGACTTTCCAGCATCTGATACGCGTGGCCAACGGTCATAAAGCTCATGCCGCTGCTTGCCACCTGCTCTCGCAGTGAAGGCAGCTTATCGCCCGGCAACCATACGCCAAGTTCAATCTGCGAGATAATTTGTTGCGCCAGACGCTGGTATTTTTTCATCAGATTCTCCTTATTGCTGACAGTGTATATCAGCAGGAGAAAAAGAGAAGATTTTGCTAACTGTTATGGGAAATGCGGATAATTACTTGCGGTACTCGGTAACGTGATTCTGCGCGGAACGCGCTGCGGCCAGATGGTCGAGCGTGATCATCGACGATTTGCAGAAAATGCACTTCGCGCCGAAAGGATTTTTATCAGACACGTCAAAAGCTGAGGTGCGGTACTGCGAGCCATGACAGCAAGGGCAGCGAAAATGGATATAAGAAGTCATAGGATTCTCCTGTAAACGTAAAAACGTAAATTACTCATGAGCCGAACGGGCAATAGTGGTTCGATACAAAACGAATCGGAAAGTAGATAAAGACCCAAGAGAGGCTGCGGAGAGGCACAACGTGATGAGAACTGCTTTATAAAACTACGTCAGATATTTATTTGGATGCAAAACCAGAAGGCCATTAACGCATGTTGCTGACGACAAAGCAAGCGGTTTAATGCGTAAAAATCATAAAAAGAAATTTTTTATTCACTCCAGTTAACTATAACAGGTAACTAAAGCCTGGGTTTTTACTCAACTGTTATAGTTAAATTTTAATTTTCTGCTTCTGATACCTTACTCATTGCCCCTTTACCATAACATCACACCATTTAAATTTGAGGCTGTGCATGTTTGGTTTAGATGCGTTTCATCTTGCGCGAATACAGTTCGCCTTTACCGTATCCTTTCATATTATTTTTCCGGCCATCACCATCGGCCTGGCGAGCTATCTCGCCGTGCTGGAAGGGCTGTGGCTGAAAACAAAAAATCCCGTCTGGCGTTCGCTGTACCATTTTTGGTCGAAGATCTTCGCCGTTAACTTCGGCATGGGCGTGGTGTCCGGCCTGGTGATGGCTTATCAGTTCGGCACCAACTGGAGCGGATTTTCGCAGTTCGCGGGCAGTATTACCGGCCCCCTGCTGACCTATGAAGTACTTACCGCCTTCTTCCTCGAAGCCGGGTTCCTCGGCGTGATGCTGTTTGGCTGGAATAAGGTAGGGCCAGGACTGCACTTTTTCTCAACCTGCATGGTTGCGCTGGGAACTATCATTTCGACCTTCTGGATCCTCGCCTCGAACAGCTGGATGCAGACGCCCCAGGGATACGAAATTATTAACGGTCAGGTCGTTCCGGTGGACTGGTTTGCCGTTGTCTTTAACCCCTCCTTCCCCTACCGCCTGCTGCACATGTCGATTGCTGCCTTCCTCAGCAGCGCGCTGTTTGTCGGCGCGTCTGCGGCCTGGCATCTGCTGCGTGGAAACAACACCCCCGCCATTCGTGCCATGTTCTCCATGGCATTGTGGATGACGCTGATTGTGGCGCCCGTACAGGCACTGGTGGGTGATATGCACGGTTTGAATACCTTAAAGCATCAGCCTGCAAAAATAGCCGCCATCGAGGGACACTGGGAGAATCCCCCGGGGGAACCCACTCCGCTGCTGCTGTTTGGCTGGCCGGATATGGATCAGGAGCGTACCCGCTTTGGACTGGAGATCCCCGCTCTCGGCAGCCTGATCCTGACCCACAGCCTCGATAAACAGGTTCCGGCCTTAAAAGATTTTGCGAAAGAGGATCGACCCAACTCCACTATCGTTTTCTGGTCTTTTCGCATTATGGCCGGCTTGGGCATGTTGATGCTGCTCCTGGGCGTGATGGCGGTCTGGCTGCGCTATAAGCAACGCCTGTATGTCTCTCGCCCTTTCCTGAGGTTTGCCCTGCTGATGGGGCCGTCGGGGCTGATCGCAATCCTCGCCGGATGGGTGACAACGGAGGTTGGCCGTCAGCCGTGGGTCGTCTACGGGCTACAGCGCACGCAGGATGCGGTCTCCGCGCATGGAGATCTGCATATGAGCGTCAGTTTACTGGCCTTCTTCGTGGTTTATACCTCGGTGTTCGGCGTGGGCTACAGCTATATGGTGCGGCTGATTAAAAAAGGACCGCAGCCCCACGAATCTTTTGCCACCGAGTCCGATGGCCGCCCTGCCCGTCCGCTTTCCGCCGTCACCACTGAATTTAAGGAGTAACCGTAATGGGTATCGATCTTTCCATTATCTGGTTCGTTATCATCGTTTTCGCCACGCTGATGTATATCGTGATGGATGGCTTTGACCTGGGGATTGGCATCCTGTTTCCCGCTACGCAAAATGCCGACGATCGCGACGTGATGGTCAACAGCGTCGCTCCGGTCTGGGACGGAAACGAAACCTGGCTGGTGCTTGGCGGTGCGGCGCTGTTTGGCGCATTTCCCCTCGCCTATGCGGTTATCATCGACGCGCTGACCATTCCGCTGACGTTAATGCTGATCGGACTTATATTTCGCGGTGTCGCCTTTGAATTTCGCTTCAAGGCAACCCCGGCACATCGCCCGTTCTGGGATAAGGCCTTTATCGGCGGCTCCATTCTCGCGACCTTCACCCAGGGCATCATCGTTGGCGCTGTTATCCAGGGGTTCAGCGTAACCGGTCGCGCTTACGGTGGCGGCCCGTTTGACTGGTTAACGCCGTTTAATCTCTTCTGCGGCGCGGGTCTTGTGGTGGCTTATGCGCTGTTAGGATCCACCTGGCTGGTGATGAAAAGCGAGCATGCCCTGCAACGGCGGATGCGCCGGATATCAAAAGGGCTTTTGCTCCTCCTTCTGGTATTTATTGCAGCGATCAGCCTCTGGACGCCTCTGGCGCAGCCGGCCATTGCCGCGCGCTGGTTCACGCTGCCAAACCTGTTTTATCTTCTGCCGGTCCCCGCGCTGGTTGCGATCCTGGGCCTGCTACAGTGGCGCTGCCTGAATAATCCTGCCAGCCATAATCTGCCGTTTATCACGACGTTAGGTCTGGTTTTTCTCGGGTTCAGCGGGCTTGGGATCAGCATCTGGCCGCATATCATTCCGCCGTCCATCACCCTGTGGGAAGCCGCCGCGCCAACTCAAAGCCAGGGCTTTATGCTGGTGGGCGCACTGTTGATCATTCCCGTTATTCTGGTCTACACCTTCTGGAGCTATTACGTTTTTCGCGGAAAAGTACAGCATGGGGAGGGTTATCACTGATGCAACAACCTGTATGGAAACGTTTGATGTGGCTTGCCATCATCTGGGGAGGCAGCGTGCTGGCGCTGGCCTGCGTAAGTATGCTCTTCAAAATGCTGATGGCAGCGGCAGGATTTAAATCTCACTAATTCACTGACCGGGCGCGCCGCCGCCCGGTCCCTTCTCGCACTTTCAGATAAAACCCATTAACGCCGCAGGGGGTATCGTTACACTCGAATAATATTTACAGCATTGATAGTTCGAGAAGAAAAATGAAAAAGCTCGCGGCAATAAGTTTACTCAGCCTTGCACTGGCTGGATGCGTTAATCCCGGCAAAGCCTCCGTTCAGGCCGATCGGTTAGAGAATCACCGTTTCGTGCTGGAAAATGTTGATGGTAAAGCGGTAAACGTCGGGAAAATGCAGCCTGAAATCCGCTTCAGCGCGCAGCCCAACATCAGCCTGATTAACAACATTGTCGTCTCCGGCACCATGTGCAACGGCTTCAACGGACAGGGGAAATTGTCCGAAGGCGAGCTGAAGGTCAAAACGCTGGCGATGACCCGTAAACTTTGCACCGAGCCGCAGCTTAATGAGCTGGATCAGACCCTCGCCGATATGCTGCGCAAAGGCGCGCAGGTAGACCTGACCGAAGACCAGCTAACGCTGGCGACAGCCGATAAATCACTGATGTTTAAGCGAGTAGAATAACTCAGTAGCTTCCGCACGAACCCACGGCAAGCGACTGTTCGCTGCAGCGTTTGCCGTTAGGCAACGCGCACATCCCGATGGCGGAACCGTCGAGCTGGCGGGCGACGGATAGCGAACCGCCGATCATGGCGCAGTTGGCCTGCCCGGAGCTGGACATGGCCGCTCTCATACCCGGCGTAACGTGTGCCGCTGTCGCCTGCTGTACAGGTTCACTGCTGCATGCCGATAACAGTAACGCGGCACACCCTACCCAAAATGCTGAACGCATATCTTCCTCCCCATCATTTAAGCGAAACCTATGCATAATAGGCATCAGGCGCCGCATCGTCGAGAGCGGATGTGCGTATTTATGCGCCTCTGAAACAATTTCTCGCAATTTTTTAGCCCAAATCTTGATCTACTCATTGGTACGGCGAATAACCAGGACACAAAAGCGAAAATCCTAAAACCCCGGGTTTGCTAAAATACACAGATAATATTCAGGGTCTGTTGTCGTTTTACGGCCCCTCTTTTTTTGCGCAATGTAAGGGTGTTGTCCTATGCAAACTATTGACGGCAATGGTGCAGTCGCGTCTGTTGCGTTTCGTACCAGCGAAGTTATCGCCATCTATCCCATCACGCCAAGCTCAACGATGGCTGAACAGGCGGACGCCTGGGCTGGCAATGGATTAAAAAACGTCTGGGGCGATGTCCCGCGCGTCGTGGAGATGCAGTCTGAAGCCGGCGCGATTGCCACCGTGCACGGCGCGCTGCAGACCGGTGCGCTGTCGACCTCCTTTACGTCATCGCAGGGGCTGCTGCTGATGATCCCCACGCTTTACAAGCTGGCAGGACAATTAACGCCGTTTGTCCTGCACGTGGCCGCACGCACCGTTGCCACTCACGCCCTCTCAATTTTTGGCGATCACTCGGACGTGATGGCCGTACGTCAAACCGGCTGCGCCATGCTCTGCGCCAGCAGCGTGCAGGAAGCCCAGGACTTTGCGCTGATTTCCCATATCGCTACGCTGAAAAGCCGCGTGCCGTTCATTCATTTCTTTGACGGTTTCCGCACCTCCCACGAAATCAATAAAATCGTTCCGCTGCCGGATGACACCATCCTCAACCTGCTGCCGCAGGCGGACATTGACGCCCATCGCGCCCGTGCCCTCAACCCTGAACATCCGGTGATCCGTGGTACCTCTGCGAACCCTGATACCTATTTCCAGTCCCGCGAGGCGACAAACCCGTGGTACAACGCGGTGTATGACCACGTTGAACGTGCGATGGATGATTTTGCCGCTGCGACGGGGCGCGAATATAAGCCGTTTGAATACTACGGACATCCGCAGGCTGAACGCGTAGTCGTTCTGATGGGCTCGGCCATCGGCACCTGCGAAGAGGTGGTCGATGAGCTGCTGACGCGTGGCGAAAAGGTTGGCGTGCTAAAAGTTCGCCTTTATCGTCCGTTCTCGGCAAAACACCTGCTCTCCGCCCTGCCGGACAGCGCGCGCGCCGTGGCGGTACTCGATCGCACCAAAGAGCCTGGCGCACAGGCTGAGCCGCTCTATCTTGATGTGATGACCGCCCTTGCAGAGGCGTTTAACGGCGGCGAGCGTGAAACGTTGCCCCGCGTAATCGGCGGCCGATACGGTTTGTCTTCCAAAGAGTTCGGGCCTGAATGCGTGCTGGCCGTGTTTGCTGAACTGAACGAAGCAAAACCGAAGCCGCGTTTTACGGTCGGCATTTATGATGACGTGACCAACCTCTCCCTTGCGTTGCCGGAAAACACCCTGCCCTCGACCGCAAAACTGGAAGCGCTGTTTTACGGCCTGGGCAGTGACGGCAGCGTCTCGGCCACCAAGAACAACATTAAAATTATCGGTAACGCCACGCCGTGGTATGCGCAGGGGTATTTCGTCTACGACTCCAAAAAAGCGGGCGGTCTCACCGTATCCCACCTGCGCGTCAGCGAGCATCCGATTCGCTCGGCCTACCTTATCTCTCAGGCGGATTTTGTTGGCTGCCACCAGCTTCAGTTCATCGATAAATACCAGATGGCCGAGCGCCTGAAGCCCGGCGGTATTTTCCTGATTAACACCCCGTACAGCGCCGATGAGGTCTGGGGACGTCTGCCGCAGGAGGTTCAGGCGGTGCTGAACCAGAAACAGGCGCGTCTGTACGTGATTAACGCGGCAAAAATTGCCCGCGAGTGTGGTCTCGCCGCGCGTATTAATACCGTAATGCAGATGGCCTTCTTCCACCTGACCAATATTTTGCCGGGCGACAGCGCGTTTACGGCGCTGCAGGGGGCGATTGCTAAAAGCTACAGCAGTAAAGGCCAGGAGCTGGTTGAGCGCAACTGGCAGGCGCTGGCGCTGGCCCGCGAGTCGCTGTTCGAGGTGCCGTTGCAGCCGGTCAACGCCAGCAGCCCGAACCGGCCGCCGGTGGTGTCAGACGCCGCGCCGGACTTCGTCAAAACCGTTACCGCGGCGATGCTCGCGGGGCTGGGCGATGCCCTCCCCGTATCCGCGCTGCCGCCGGACGGCACCTGGCCGATGGGCACGACCCGCTGGGAGAAACGCAATATCGCCGAAGCGATCCCCATCTGGAAAGAAGAGCTGTGCACGCAGTGCAACCACTGCGTGGCCGCCTGTCCGCACTCGGCCATTCGCGCCAAGGTGGTATCACCAGAAGCGATGTCCGCCGCTCCGGAAAGCCTGCACTCGCTGGATGTAAAATCCCGCGACATGCGTGGTCAGAAATATGTTCTTCAGGTTGCGCCGGAAGACTGCACCGGCTGTAACCTGTGCGTGGAAGTGTGTCCGGCGAAAGATCGTCAGAACCCGGAAATCAAAGCCATCAATATGATGTCGCGCCTGGAGCACGTTGAGGAGGAGAAAGTGAACTATGACTTCTTCCTCAACCTGCCTGAGATCGATCGCAGCAAGCTGGAGCGCATTGATATTCGTACCTCTCAGCTTATTACGCCGCTCTTTGAGTACTCCGGAGCGTGTTCCGGCTGCGGTGAAACACCGTATATCAAACTGCTCACGCAGCTTTACGGCGACCGTATGCTGATAGCCAACGCGACCGGCTGTTCGTCAATCTACGGGGGGAACCTGCCGTCCACCCCTTATACCACGGACGCTAACGGCCGCGGTCCGGCGTGGGCAAACTCCCTTTTCGAGGATAACGCCGAATTTGGGCTGGGATTCCGCCTGACGGTCGATCAGCACCGTGCCCGCGTAATGCGTCTGCTGGCGCAGTTTGCCGATAGCATTCCGGCTGAACTAAACGACGCGCTGCATGCGGAGGCCACGCCTGAGGTTCGGCGCGAACAGGTTGCTGAACTGCGCAAGGCGCTTCAGGGCGTTGAGGGGGCCGAACAGCTGCTGAACGATGCCGACGCGCTGGTGGAAAAATCGATCTGGCTGATTGGCGGCGACGGGTGGGCCTACGATATTGGCTTTGGCGGCCTGGATCATGTGCTGAGCCTGACCGAAAACGTCAATATTCTTGTGCTCGACACCCAGTGCTATTCAAACACTGGCGGACAGGCCTCAAAAGCGACCCCGCTGGGTGCCGTCACGAAATTCGGCGAGCACGGCAAGCGCAAGGCGCGTAAGGATCTGGGCGTCAGCATGATGATGTATGGCCATGTTTACGTGGCGCAGATTTCGCTTGGCGCACAGCTCAACCAGACGGTAAAAGCCATTCAGGAAGCGGAAGCTTATCCTGGCCCGTCGCTGATTATCGCGTACAGCCCATGCGAAGAGCACGGCTACGATTTGGCACTCAGCCATGACCAGATGCGCCAGCTCACCGCAACGGGATTCTGGCCGCTGTACCGCTTTGATCCACGCCGTGCAGATGAAGGTAAATTGCCGCTGGCGCTGGATTCACGTCCGCCGTCAGACGCCCTTGCTGAGACGTTACTCCAGGAGCAGCGCTTCCGCAGGCTGAACGCTCAACAGCCAGAGGTGGCTGAACAGCTGTGGAAGGATGCGGCAGCAGATCTCCAGAAGCGTTATGACTTCCTGGCGCAGATGGCGGGGAAAGCGGAAAAATCAACCAGCGAATAATAAACTTGCCCGGTATGTCCGGGCATTTTTTTGCCTAAAAAAAAGCCCGATGCAGGTACATCGGGCTCATCCAGACAATCGGTGAAAATTGCGTATACGATTTAAACAATATTCACGTGAATTATGGAAAAGAAATCTTAAAGGCATATAACGGCGTGGAGATTACCCTGTTTACTCAGCAATTAATAATTTTTATTTTGTATTATTCAACTAAAAACATTCATGGAGTGAATCACCATTTCAATAGCATCATTTAGTTTAGATTTTACTTACCCAGTAACAATTATATTTTATTATTCATTATCGGAGTGATTTAGCATGGGACATCTTTCCAGCCCGGAAAGTTCACTAAGCAATTAAAAAAAATAACGACACAGGAATAATCAAAATGCAAAGAAAAGTACTGGCACTGATGATCCCCGCTCTGTTAATGGCTGGCGCAACTCATGCGGCTGAAATTTATAATAAAGATGGTAATAAACTTGATCTGTATGGAAAAGTAGATGGCCTGCACTATTTCTCCGACGATACGTCTAAAGACGGTGATCAAACCTACATGCGTCTGGGCTTCAAAGGTGAAACCCAAATCAACGACATGATGACCGGCTATGCGCAGTGGGAATACAATATTCAGGCGAACAACACCGAAGGCTCTGATAACCAGTCCTGGACGCGTCTGGCCTTCGCCGGCGTGAAGGTGGGCGACTATGGCTCGTTCGATTATGGCCGTAACTATGGCGTACTGTACGATGTGGAAGGCTGGACCGACATGCTGCCGGAATTTGGTGGCGACTCATATACCTACGCCGACAACTTTATGACCGGTCGTGCAAACGGCGTGGCGACCTACCGCAACACCGACTTCTACGGTCTGGTGCAGGGTCTGAACTTTGCGGTTCAGTATCAGGGTAATAACGAAGACGCCAGCAATAATCAGGAAGGCACCAACAACGGCCGCGATATTCGCCATGAGAACGGCGACGGTTACGGTATTTCTGCGACCTATGATTTTGGCATGGGCTTCCGCGCGGGTGCGGCATATGCGTCATCTGACCGTACCAACGATCAGGTAACGTCTACCCGTGCGGGCGGTGACAAAGCGGATGCATGGACTGCGGGCCTTAAATACGATGCTAACAATATCTACCTGGCGGCGATGTATTCCGAAACCCGTAATATGACGCCATATGGTGATAACGCAGACGCAGTTGCCAATAAAACCCAGAACGTTGAAGTGACCGCACAATATCAGTTCGATTTCGGCCTGCGTCCGGCTATTTCCTATTTACAGTCCAAAGGTAAAGACCTGGGCAATGGCCAGGACGACAAAGACCTGGTGAAATATGCTGACGTAGGTGCTACCTACTATTTCAACAAAAACATGTCCACCTATGTTGATTATAAAATCAACCTGCTGGATGAAGATGACGCATTCTACAAAAACAACGGCATCGGTACTGATGACGTCGTAGCGTTAGGCCTGGTTTACCAGTTCTAATGGCATTAGCCCGCAGAAATCTGCGGGCTAACGTTTATTTATGTTGAGTTTCTTCTTTGCGAAAAGAGAGATAGCCAAATACCCCGCTATCACCGTCCATCGGATGATTTACCCCATCCATCACCACCACTTCCGGGAAATCAAATGGCGTGACGTTTTCAAGACATGCAACGTTTACCCCATACTCGTTAGGGTTGGAACGTCTTTGATGGAACGTATAAATTCCGCACACCGCACAGAAGAAATGGCGCGCCGTGCCGGTGTTGAAGCGGTATTCCGTGAGCCTGTCTTCGCCCTGAGTCACCGTAATACCCGTTAACGGTGCAGAGACCACCACCGCACCCCGCATCCGGCAAAAAGAGCAGCTACAGCGACGTGCGGTTTTCAGACCTTCCGTCAGCTCAACCGTAAACTGCACCGCACCACAATGGCACCGTGCATGACCAATTTCAGCCATCGCTTATACCCCTTTTCTCACTAATTCAGCAGCTTTCAAAAAGACTTCATCCTCAACGCCATCTCCCTTCTGCCTGCCGAGCCTTACCAGCTCATCGACAATACTTTCCCGGTTGATGATCTTCTGGGATGAAACCAGACCAATAACGGCGGCGCCAATAGCCAGCCCAACCAACCCTGTTTGTTCGTCTTTATTCTTCATTGAAGCGCTCCCTTGTACCCTTCAAAAGAGTAGCAGGAGTAAAATAAAGCGTGCTGGCTATCGTTAATGGGATCCATGCCATAACTGTCAGAGATTTTCGACTTGCCTGAAAAAAATAGGGTTTGCCTTTGGGGCTCGCCAGTCAGTCATCCTCAAGATGAACGGCAAGTCCAGACATACCCGGTGCAATGTGTTCCGCCAGTACATGCCGGTCCGGGTACTCCCCTGAATTTTGTGAACGAAAAGGGATCGGCGCATCGTTAAAGAGATTCTCCAGACGACTTCGCCAGCTGGTCTCCAGTTCACGTATAGCATTAGCGTAAAGCTGGCCGCTACCGTAAACAGCAAACGTGGGTAATACCTCCATTCCGGTATAAAAGAGCGTGCCATGGGTGATCGGAAATAATAATTGCGCTAAATCGCCATTGATGCCTCTGGGTGAATAATCACGTTCTGGCCCGCCAATCGAAACAGCAAGCAATGCCCGTTTGCCTTTAAAACCGCCTTCACCATAACGATACGCGTTGCCCTTATTCTGATAGCCATATGCAAGACCGTAGGCCCACACCCGCTCTATCCAGCCTTTCATAATGGCAGGCATACTGAACCACCATAATGGGAAAAGGAAGATAACCGCATCTGAGGCCAAAACTTTACGCTGCTCTTGTTCAACATCTGAGGTCTGGCGTCCATGAGCAAAAGCATGCGCAGACTCCTGAATATAGGAAAAACGTTCAGGATTAATTCGTTCAGGGAAGTCCTGGGAATCAAATACAGCTTTCCACCCCATCTTGTGGAGATCCGAATGCACGACACAGTGGCCCTGCGCGGTTAATACCTGCGTCGCTATGTGGACAAGATGACGTGTTAAAGAGGTGGTTTCGGGCTGGGCGTAGACAAGAAGTACATTCATTTTTTCGCTCCCAATCAGTTGGAAGCAACACATTAATTCCGCGTCTGATATAGTTAAAATGAATTTATAAAATGGCTGGCATTATGATGGTTAATACCTTAAGGAATCTTGATTTAAACCTGCTGGTTACGCTTAACGCGCTTCTGACCGAACATAATGTCACCCGTGCTGCCGAGCGTTTGCATCTTTCTCAACCCACCGTAAGCGTGCAACTCGCCCGACTTCGGAAGGTATTCGAGGATCCGTTACTCATACCGGGTCCACGGGGGATGCGCCCAACCCTTCGGGCTGATGAGCTTCGTGAACCACTGCGACATGCATTAGCAGCACTCGAAGAGGTCATCTCCCCAACGGGTGTCTTCAACCCAGCGCAGGCAACTCACCACTGGCACGTCGCCGCCTTTGATTACGGTGTCTTAACTATCCTGCGTCCAGCCCTGAAAGCATTACGCGATGCTGCGCCAGCTACACGTATTGCAGTAGTACATATGCTTCCCTCGCAAGCGTCCAGGAAAGCCGATCGGGGAGAAATTGACCTGGCCTTTATGACCAGGGACGAAGCTCCGCAAAATTTATATAGTCGAACACTGTTCACTGAGCGCTATGTACTTGTTGGTCGTGCGGGCAACCCCCACCTGCAAAAACCCCTGTCGCTTGAGAAATTCTGTCAGCTTGAACACGTCATTGTCTCACCAGAAGGCGGAGGCTTTCACGGTGCGACAGATACCGTATTGGCCGAACGAGGTATGACGCGTCGTGTCTCAATGTCTGTGCCAGGTTTTCTGCTTCTCTGTGCGGTGCTGGAGAGTTCAGATATGGTCGCCATGGCCCCATGGCGGCTGGTGTGTGAAAACAATGCGCTGCAAACTGTTGAACCACCTGTTGAGGTGTCCGGATTTGAAATGGTTATGCTCTGGCCTGAGCGGGTCCATCGCGATCGCGCCCATATGTGGTTTCGTGAGAAAATCGCCTCATCGGTATAAGCATCAATCGGTGCTTACACCTTAAAAGCTTGTCAGTTTATGCTGGAAAGAACGACCATCGTTTTAGACTCCTCCGCGTCTGTACTCATGAGATCGCAGCCCCTGGACGATGCAAAGAAAAACCGCCCGAAGGCGGCTTCTTATCACTCTGGTTCTTTATCGCCCGATTCGGGCGCTGAGCCAGGGTCGTCTTTTGGCTTGCTTCCATCCTTATCGTGGCTATCCGGGACGGGGCTAAAATCAGGATGGTCGCCATTTACTGGCCGGTCAGTCATGTTCACCTCCATTTCTACCGCGTAAACCTTAAGTGTAGACACTCCATACGTTATCCCCAAACTTCACGTGGAGTAAGGGAATGCTGCTTTCATCCTGACACAAGGTAACGACGTGTTTGCGGTCAGTTTAGCGCTAACAGTCCCATTTAAACGGGAGGTCAACAGGCAGCTCTAACGCGATGTAAACGCAATATTTCAAACGCGTGTAGCAATGCTGGAGGTTGGTATTACGCCTGGCTGAAGATAGAATGGTTTGACAAAAGTTAACGTCAGGACGACCTGCTCATGATTTTTCTTTATTCCGCTATTGCACTCTCCTGCCTGGCAGCCTTCGTCTTACTTTGCTTTTATGCAATTTATCAGTTTTCGGTAAAGGGAGACGTCAGTTTTTACGTAATGCTCTTCGCTTTAATATTCCTTTGCATCTCTTTTTACGGAGCCGTAGGTTTTACTTACACAAAGTTAAAAGAAGCCGGAACCGTCATCAAAATTATCTGAACCAGCCACTTTTAGTAACGACCGGTAACCGCGTTTCTTTGATAGCCTCGGCCGCTTTCTCGGTGACTCCCAGTGCTGGAAGCCTGTTACGCTTTAACGAGCATCGGCGCCGGATCTAACGCCGCTGTAAAACGTGCTGGCATTCGCCGCCGGAATCCGTACCATACGCGGCATACTTTTGCCTGCTGGCTTTTATCTGCCGGCGCTAACCCGTCTTTCATAGCCAGCCAGATGGGGCATGAAAACGCGCAAATGGTTTATGAAGTCTACAGTGCGTGGATTGAAGAAATGAATGGCGAACAGGTGCTGATGCTTAACGATAAGCTCGCACGCTGAAAAATTTTTGCCCCTATTGGCTCCGAAGGTAGTAATAAATGCAAGAAAATCAATCAAATACAAAGAAAGAACAATACAACCTGAACAAGCTGCAAAAGCGACTGCGCCGTAACGTGGGCGAAGCCATTGCAGACTTCAACATGATTGAAGAAGGCGACCGTATTATGGTGTGCCTGTCAGGGGGTAAAGATAGCTATACCATGCTGGAGATCCTGCGTAATCTTCAGCAAAGCGCACCGGTGAACTTTTCCCTGGTGGCGGTCAATCTCGACCAGAAACAGCCGGGCTTTCCGGAGCATATCCTGCCGGAGTACCTGGAGAAACTGGGCGTTGAATACAAGATCGTAGAAGAGAATACCTACGGTATTGTTAAAGAGAAGATCCCTGAAGGCAAAACGACCTGCTCGCTCTGCTCCCGTCTGCGCCGCGGCATTCTGTACCGTACCGCGACGGAGCTGGGCGCAACCAAAATCGCGCTGGGCCACCACCGTGACGACATTCTGCAAACGCTGTTCCTGAACATGTTCTACGGCGGCAAAATGAAGGGCATGCCGCCGAAGCTGATGAGTGATGACGGCAAACACATCGTCATCCGCCCGCTCGCCTACTGTCGCGAGAAAGACATCGAGCGTTTCTCACAGGCCAAAGCCTTCCCTATCATTCCATGCAACCTGTGCGGATCTCAGCCTAACCTGCAGCGTCAGGTGATTGGCGACATGCTGCGTGACTGGGATAAACGCTATCCGGGTCGTATCGAGACGATGTTCAGCGCCATGCAGAATGTGGTTCCTTCGCACCTGGCCGACGTCGAGCTGTTCGATTTTAAAGGCATCAACCATGGTTCAGAAGTGATAAACGGTGGCGACCTGGCGTTTGACCGCGAAGAGATCCCGATGCAGCCTGCCGGCTGGCAGCCGGAAGAAGATGATGCGCAATTCGATGAACTACGCCTGAACGTGGTGGAAGTAAAATAACCTTACAGCGTCTCAGAAACCGCTTCTGAGACGCTTCTTTAGCTTACTTCAGCAGACGAACGCGACAGGTTTTCCCTTTAATTTTCCCGTTCTGCAATTGTTTCCAGGCTTTGTGAGCAACCGGCTGGCGAACCGCCACGTAGACATGTGCCGGATGGACCGTAATTTTACCAATATCTGCCCCATCCAGACCGATATCCCCTGTTAACGCCCCCAGTACGTCACCCGGACGCATTTTGGCTTTCTTGCCGCCGTCGATACAAAGGGTAACCATCTCCGCCACAAGCGGAACAACGCTGGTGTGGCCTGGTGCGCTCACCCAGTTGAGTTTCATTTGCAGCATTTCTGCAAGAATGTTGGCGCGCTGAGCCTCTTCAGGCGCGCAGAAGCTGATAGCAAGACCGCTGTTGCCGGCACGCGCCGTGCGTCCGATACGGTGTACATGCACCTCTGGATCCCATGCCAGCTCAAAATTGACCACCAGCTCAAGAGATTTAATGTCCAGCCCACGGGCCGCCACGTCCGTGGCAACCAGCACGCGAGCACTGCCGTTAGCGAAACGCACCAGGGTCTGATCGCGATCGCGCTGCTCCAGATCGCCGTGCAGCGGTAACGCACTCTGCCCGGCTTCATTCAGGGCATCACACACCGCCTGACAATCTTTTTTGGTGTTACAGAACACCACGCAGGACGCGGGCTGGTGCTGGCTCAGTAATTTTTGCAGCAGCGGAATTTTGCCCTGCTGCGACGTTTCATAGAACTGCTGTTCAATTGCTGGCAATGCATCAACGGTATCAATTTCGATGGTAATCGGATCTTTCTGCACGCGCCCGCTGATCGCCGCAATGGACTCGGGCCAGGTAGCAGAAAAGAGCAGCGTTTGACGAGAGGCAGGCGCGAAGCGGATCACGTCGTCAATCGCGTCGCTGAATCCCATATCCAGCATGCGGTCTGCTTCATCCATCACCAGCGTTTGCAGCGCATCAAGTGAAACGGTGCCTTTTTGCAGATGATCGAGCAGACGACCCGGCGTCGCCACAATGATATGCGGCGCGTGCTGAAGAGAATCGCGCTGCGCACCAAAAGGTTGTCCACCGCATAGCGTTAAAATTTTGGTGTTCGGTAAAAAGCGCGCCAGGCGACGCAGCTCGCCCGCCACCTGATCGGCCAGCTCGCGCGTTGGGCAGAGAATAAGAGACTGGGTCTGAAACAGGGTTACATCGATGTGCTGTAACAGGCCAAGACCGAATGCAGCCGTTTTACCACTGCCGGTTTTAGCCTGCACGCGCACGTCACGGCCTTCGAGGATGGCTGGCAGGGCAGCGGCCTGGACAGGTGTCATAGTCAGGTAGCCCAACTCATTCAGGTTAGTGAGTTGGGCAGCAGGCAGAACATTCAGCGTGGAAAAAGCGGTCACAATATACTCTCGTGGTAAAGATTACGGTCAGATGGCGCGTATCCTCGCAGATCTCCGCTAACGATGCGACAATTTAATCGGCTCTTCATCCGGTGGCGGGTCCGGCATCGGCTGCGGACGGGGGATGGGGTCAGGCATTGGGGTCGGATCGGTTGGCACCGGATCGGACTGACGCGTCTTCACCAGGTGCAGGGTAAGTAGCATACTCATCTTTTCCTCCAGGTTTTGGTGTTGTCCCCTAAAGGGTAGACGCTGAGAAACAGGAGGCAAAAAAAAGCCGACTATGAAGTCGGCGTCGTACGAATCAATTGTGCTATGCAGTAATTCAAAAAAAGGAAGTAAGACAATATGGAGCGCAACGCCCATCGCTTGACGTTGCATTCACCTGCGGGAGTAATATTGCACCTTAGAGGGCCGGAGTTTATTGACTTCGCTCAATTAAAATGTCGTTTTGAAGCAGACAATGCATCATAAAAGCGTAAATTTACAGCCATTTACTGCGATGCAACCACCACGCAACACCGCCAATTAAAACCACTAACATGACGCAAAATGTGGTGAAGCCGTAATGGTATTCCCCGCCGGGGATCCCCCCCAGATTGACGCCAAATAGCCCGGTTAGGAACGTGCTCGGTAAAAAGACCATCGCCATTAGCGACATGGTGTACGTTCTTCTTGCTAAAGACTCCTGCATCACCTGTGCTATTTCGTCCGCCATGACCGCCGTTCTGGCGATACAGGCGTCGATCTCGTCCAGCCCTCTGCCGAGCCGGTCAGCGATATCCTGCATTCTGCGGCGCTGATCGTCATTCATCCAGCTCAGGCGTTCGCTGGCCAGACGCGCGTAAACGTCGCGCTGCGGAGTCATGTAGCGGCGCATGACGATAAGTTGCTTACGCAACAGCGCCAGAAAGCCTCGTGGGGGGATTTGCTGATCGAGAAGATTATCTTCCAGATCGATGATTTTATCGTGGAGTTCTTCAATAAACTCGCTGGCGTGATCGGTCAACGCATCGCATACATCAACCAGCCAGCTGCCGCAATCCGTTGGTCCCGTGCCCTCTTTCAGATCGTTAATAACGTCATCAAGCGCCAGCACCTTTCGCTGGCGGGTGGAGACAATCAGGCGTTCATCCATATATACACGCATTGCCACAAGCTGATCCGGACGTTCATCCGTGCTGCCATTAATACACCGCAACGTAATTAACGTGCCCTCACCCATCCGGCTGACGCGCGGCCTGAGGCTTTCTCCCGCCAGCGCATCCCGGACGTTATTAGGCAACAGCGGCGTGGATGCGAGCCAGTCTGCGCTGTCTGGATGGGTGTAGTTGAGATGCAGCCAGCATGGATGTTCACTGTCGATTTCATCCGTATCTTCCAGCGGTCTAGCGCCACCACGTCCATCAAACACCCACGCAAAAACTGCGTCAGGAACGTTAACCTCAGACCCTTTTATGCTTTCCACAGCGCCTCCACCGTTTTAACTCTTCCGGTGTCAGTCTAGCTTTCGCCGAGGGTTAAGCAATAATTATGTGAGGCATGGTCCTGAATATGCTCAGGAATTCACCGCCCACTTGCGGCGCTTTAGCGCATCGTCAGGCTGGTATTCATTATTCAGGCGGAAGTTACGCGTTCGCGTTTGTAGTTCAATCACCTGATTGCGCAGCACGTCTGATGAACCATTAAGTTCTTCTACCATCGAGACGTTGCTCTGCGTGACGCGCTCAAGCTCTGATAGTGCCTGAGTTATTTGTGAAATGCCTTTTTCCTGTTCCGACGTAGAGGCGGAAATGTGATCCATCAGTCTGCTGACATTGCCCGAGCCGGCTACGATGTCATGCATATTTTTTTCCGCCTCCGATACTACCGTGACGCCCTGGGTCACGTTATGGCTGGTGACTTCAATTAATGATTTAATATTTTTTGCCGCTTCGGCGCTGCGATGTGCCAGGCTTCGGACCTCACCGGCCACGACGGAAAACCCTTTACCATGGTCACCGGCTCTTGCCGCTTCCACAGCGGCATTAAGCGCCAGAATATTGGTCTGGAAAGCGATACCGTCAATCAGCGAGATAATTTCCGTCATCTGCTGGGCACATTCGGTTATCGATTGCATATTGTTTGCAACCTGCCCCATTAACTCCCCGCCCTTACGCGCCCGCATAGTCGCAGCATTCGCCTGCTCGCTGGCTAAACGGGTATTGTCTGCATTATTTTTGGTACTCGCAGCCATCTGTTCCATGCTGGCCGCCGTTTGGACCAGAGAGGCTGACTGCTGTTCTGTTTTGACGGAAAGCTCCGCGCTGCGGGAAGAGAGCTGTTCAGAAAGCGTCATGGCAGTATGCGACGACGCGCGGATCTCACGCACCAGCGTTGCGATATTGCTGGAGAGACTATTAATTCCCGGGATCAGCCGCCCCGCACAGTTGTTACCGAACTCGGGAATCGCCCCCCCCAGGTTACCCGACGTGACTTCTTCAATACTTTTTTTCACCGTATTGATCGGCGTCACAAGGTATTTTGTCATGTACGCCCAGAGTAAAAATAAGGCGACAGATTGAACAATAATAACAGCAATTAAAAGCGGCAAGCTGCCTGAGAATATTGTTATCACTCCATCACTTACCAAAAATACACATAAAAGAAAATAGGTAATAAACGTCCTGACACTAATATTTTTTAGCATACTGTTTCCTGCGGCTTTATATTTGGGTTGGCAATAAGGGTTATAGCATTGCCGGGTAATTTTGTCCTCAGGTTCGTTACTAGATTACTTTTTTGCTGTTTAAATTCAGTTATTTAATTTAAACAGCCGTAACATGCTGCCTTAAGGCAAATTAAAAGATATCAGCTTTGTTATAATGCATCCGCAAAAAACGTTAGCGGTATATTTAAGAAGTAATACCTTTAAGTCATATTGTTTAGTGACGCTTAATAAGTTAGCACTGGTAATATATACATGCTGCATGGGATAGCGTACATACCTTTTAAAGTTTTAGTTCACTATTGTTAAACGATTGCAGGATGGCTTCGGGCGCTAATGCGATTAACAGCTATCGTAATCGCACCGCGCCCTACTCTTTCGATTCTAGTGCTTTTCAATGTACATAGTACGACTGTACGCCACGTCCTCTGGGTTATTTATTGGATATCCTTTGACCCAGGGCTTAATGAGGCGGCCATTGGTGTATTGATAAATCGGAGCAATAGGTGCCTTTTCTGTCAGGATCTTCTCCGCCATGTTGTAGTCGGCATTACGCGCTTTTTCAGTGGTTTCAAGCGTCGCCTGATTAATAATCTTGTCGTACGCCGGATCGTTGAAGCGCGAGATATTCCCGCTATGGGAGGAGGTGAGCAGCGACAGGAAAGTCGACGGCTCGTTATAGTCCCCTACCCATGACGCACGGATGACGTCAAAATTCCCGGTGTTGCGGCTGTCGATGTAGGTTTTCCACTCCTGATTCTGCAACTTGACGTCAACGCCCAGGTTTTTTTTCCACATGGATGCAACCGCAATCGCAATTTTTTGATGGTTTTCGGACGTGTTGTAGAGCAGCGTTAATTTTAACGGGCGCTGCGGGCCATAGCCTGCTGCCTGCAATAACGTTTTCGCCTGAGCATTCAGCTCCTGTTGCGACATCTGCTCAAATGGCGAGGTTTCCGGCGTGAAACCGGCAGTCACATCGGGAGTGAAATGCCAGGCCGGCTTCTCGCCAGTTCCCAGCACTTTTTCCGCCATGATCCGCCGGTCGATAGTCATGCTGAGCGCCAGACGCACGCGGGCATCAGCGGTTGGGCCTTTTTGCGTGTTAAACGCGTAGTAGTAGGTACCCAGCTGCGGCGGCGTGTATACCTGCCCAGGGATATCCTTAAGCAGCTTCTGATACATGTTTTTTGGGAACGATTCGGTTATATCAATATCGCCCGCCAGATAACGTTTCGTTGCTGATGACTCCTGATTGATCGGCACGAAAGTCACTTTCTGAAGCACCGTTTTGGCGTTATCCCAGTAATGAGGATTCGGCTCAACTACCAGTTTTTCATTAACCACACGATCTTTCAGCACATACGCACCATTACCGATGAGCGCGCCTGGACGTGTCCACTCTTTACCGCTTTCGACGTTGGCCTTTTGGACAGGATAGAACGCAAAGTTAGCCGTAAGATTGCTGAACCACGGCAGGGGCTTGTCGAGCTGAACGCGCAGCGTTTTCGCATCGACCGCCGTTACGCCAAGGGTGTCTGGTGCAGCTTTGCCATCGATTATGGCCTGAGCGTTGTTAATTCCAGCCAGCGCCGCAAACCAGGCGAAAGGTGAGGTCGTTTTCGGGTCAACCAGACGACGCCAGCTGTAAACAAAATCCTGCGCCGTCACCGGGCTACCGTCAGACCACTTCGCGTTGTCTCGCAGGGTAAACGTCCAGATCCGGTTATCATTGCTTTGCCAGCGCGTCGCTACTCCCGGCACCAGCTCCCCTTTTTCATTTTGATTCACCAGCCCTTCATAAAGGTCGCGGATCACCTGAATTTCCGGTAATCCCACCGCTTTTGCCGGATCGAGGGAAGCGGGTTCATCTTTGATATGTCGAACCAGCTCCTGTTTTTGCGCCAGAACCGTTCCCTGGGGAACATCCGCGGCATATGAAAGTGATGAGAGCCCGCACAGCCACAGCGCAGTACAAAGAAGCGAAACAGGATGCTTCATACGATCCCCTTAATGATTTCAGGTAACAGGCAGATGCGTAATTATTTGTTTCGAAACGGAGAAATGCAAATGCTTCCTCCTGAAAGTTGATGTCAGGCAAATTTCTACACGAAAGGAAACTATTTGATTAAGCGCGGGTTTTGCACAACACTGCCAGAAGCGATTTCATCATCAGGGTTTACTATGGCAACCACCCGACCACGAACGGAACGCGGCGCCTTTCCGCCCGGTACTGAACATTATGGCCGCTCCTTTTTAGGCGCTCCATTAATCTGGTTTCCCGCTCCCGAGGCCGATCGCAACAGCGGCTTGATTATTGCGGGGACGCATGGCGACGAAAATTCGTCCATCGTGACGCTCTCCTGCGCGCTGCGTACGCTGGCTCCCGACTTGCGGCGTCATCATGTGATTTTGACCGTTAATCCGGACGGCTGTCAGCTTGGGCTACGGGCGAATGCGCGGGGGGTTGACCTTAACAGGAACTTCCCGGCGGCAAACTGGCGCGCCGGTGAAACGGTGTACCGCTGGAACAGTTCGGCGCAGGAGCGAGATGTGGTCCTGCTTACGGGCGACAAGCCCGGCTCCGAACCCGAGACTCAGGCGTTATGCCAGCTTATTCATAAGATCCACCCGGCCTGGGTTGTCTCTTTCCACGATCCGCTCGCCTGTATTGAAGATCCTCGCCATACGGCGCTCGGGCAGTGGCTCGCAGATGCGTTTGTCCTTCCTCTGGTGACCAGCGTCGGCTATGAAACTCCCGGATCGTTTGGCAGCTGGTGCGCCGACCTCGGCCTGCACTGTATCACCGCAGAGTTTCCGCCCATCTCCTCGGACGAAGCGAGCGAAAAATACCTGCGGGCAATGACGGATCTCCTGCGCTGGCAGCCTCAGAGGTGAAGCACGCCGGAGGTGAAATTCAGGGCGGGTGATACATCAACCGCGAGCCAGGTTGGGCCATCCAGATCGGCAAAACGCACGCTGTTCGCCAGCGGGAGCGCTGCGCCAATCGCCCTGGACGTGCAGAGCATACAGCCCAGCATTAAGGTAAATCCTTGCGCCTGCGCGTCCTTTGCCAGAGCAAGAGCTTCGGTTAATCCACCGGTTTTATCGAGCTTAATGTTCACCATCTCGTAGCGGCCCTTCAGGGCCGACAGGCTTTCGCGAGTATGGCAACTCTCATCAGCACATACCGGAAGCGGATGAATGAAATTTGCCAGCGCGGCATCATCTTCCGCGGGTAAAGGCTGCTCAAGCATCGCAACGCCCAGGTCGGCCAGCAGCTGACAGCGCGCTGCCAGCCCTTCGCTGTGCCATGATTCGTTCGCGTCGACGATCAGGGTTGCCTCAGGCACCGCGGCGCGAATGGCGACCATGCGTTCGCTTATCATACGGTCGTCGAGCTTTACTTTTAACAACGTCGCGCCCGTGGCATACAGCGCCTGGGCGCTGGCCGCCATTTGCTCCGGTTCACCTATAACTACCGTTTGCGCGGTGACGATCGAGTCTGGAAGCGTAACGTTAAGAAGTGAAGGCAGCATTTTGCCCTGTTTCGCCGCCTCAAGGCTCCAGAGAGCACAGTCGATAGCATTGCGGGCTGCGCCAGCCGGTAAGCGCTGCTGGAGCGCTTCACGCGTAAGGCCGGTCTGAAGATCGGGCACAACCGTCATTATCTGCGCCATCACCGACGCCAGGCTTTCACCGTAGCGTGGATAGGGCGTACATTCCCCGACGCCCTTCACGCCGTCCTCTTCACATTCAACCACCACCACACGGGCCTCATTACGGCTGCCGCGCGAGATCACAAATGGGGTATGCAGTGGCCAGGCTTCTTCATAGACCTTAACGCTTCTCATCACTGACTCCTTGCAGGCCGGTAAGGCGTAAAATTGGTTTGCCGTGCTAACTGCGGATGACATACACTAGCCACGACGTTAACTATTTGTAAACAGGAAGATATCCATGTCACAACTCGTTCATTTCCAGGGCAACCCGGTTGCTGTTGCAGGTTCCATTCCACAGTCCGGCAGCAAAGCACAGCCTTTCACTCTGGTTGCTAAAGATCTGTCTGACGTCACGTTGAGCCAGTTTGCCGGCAAACGCAAAGTCCTGAACATTTTCCCAAGCATCGACACCGGCGTCTGCGCCGCGTCCGTGCGTAAATTCAACCAGCTGGCGACCGAAATGGACAACACCGTGGTGCTGTGCATTTCTGCTGACCTGCCGTTTGCCCAGTCCCGCTTCTGCGGCGCTGAAGGCCTGAGCAACGTCATCACCCTTTCCACCCTGCGCAGCCCGGATTTCCTGGAGAAGTACGGTGTTGGCATTTCCGAAGGTGCGCTGAAAGGCCTGGCCGCGCGCGCGGTGCTGGTCATTGATGAAAACGACAACGTTGTTTTCAGCCAGCTGGTAAATGAAATCACCACCGAACCGGATTACACCGCGGCACTCGACGCCCTGAAAGCGTAATCGTAAAAAAGCCTCTGCAAAGAGGCTTTTTTATTTATTCTTCACCCTTCTTCTGACTCAATCCGTACTCGCGCAGCTTATTGGCAATCGCGGTATGCGACACCCCAAGGCGCTTAGCCAGCTTGCGGGTGCTCGGATAGCTACGATAAAGCTGCGTCAATACCGAGCGCTCGAAACGGCTGGTGATATCGTCCAGCGAGCCTTCCATTGCCTCTTCGCCCACCGATACCGTTCCGGCATCGTAATCCGGCAATAAAATATCCTGCGGTCGCAGTTCATATCCTTCCAGCTGGGTCAACGCACGGTAGACCGCGTTTTTCAGCTGACGAATATTGCCCGGCCAGCCGTAGCGGGTCAGTACGGTGCCCAAATCGGCGGAGAGCTTCGGACGCGGAACGCCCTGCTCATCGGCAAAACGGGCCACGAACAGCTCCGTCAACGGCATGATGTCCTGCGGGCAATCGCGCAGCGGCGGAATATTAAGGGTCAGAACGTTCAGGCGATAGTATAGGTCTTCCCGGAAGACGCCCTTCTGAACCAGCTCCACCAGGTTTTTCTGGGTGGCGCATATCACGCGCACGTCAACGTGCACTTCATGATCTTCCCCTACGCGGCGGAAGGTGCCGTCATTCAGAAAACGCAGCAGCTTCGCCTGCATGCGTGGAGACATTTCGCCAATCTCGTCCAGCAGCACCGAGCCGCCGTTAGCCTGTTCAAAAAAGCCTTTTTTACCTTCCGGCGCATGGCCGAACAGTTCGCTTTCAACCGCGTCTTCCGGGATAGAAGCGCAGTTAAGCGCCAGATAGGGTTTCGCCGCACGCGGGCTGGCCAGATGCACGGCATGCGCCAGCAGATCTTTTCCCGTACCGGTATCGCCGGTGATAAGCAGCGGTGCGGTCAGATTTGCCAGCTTGCGCGCCTGCTCAACCACGTGACGCATCTTCGGGCTTACCGCAATGATCTGGCTGAAGGCACCGACATCCTGGCTTGAAAGATTCTGCAACTGGCGGCCCATGCGCACGGTGGAGCGCAGCATGATCACGGCTCCGGTCAGCACGCGCGCGTCGTTTTCCCCTTTCAGGTAGACCGGCGTGATCTCCATCAGGAAATTCTGTCCGTTGATCGCCACGTGTTCGCTGTGGGTGTTTTGCGGGCTACTCTCCAGCCAGCGCTGGAAATTAAAGCCAGGGATCAGCTGCGTGGCGTGGTGGCCGATGATTTTTTCCTGGCTCTGCGCAAACAGCTGGCAGCTGGCCTGGTTGACGCGCTCGACTTTATTTTTCAGATCGAGGGACAGGAACGGCTCCGGCATCGCTTCCAGCAGCGCGCTCAGGGCCAGGTGTTCACGCTCGGACGGCATCCATGGAATGGTGCGTACATCCGTAACGCCAGCGATACGGCGGATTTCCGCCATCAGGCTGCTAAAGGTATTAAATTCAATTTCGGCAAAATTGAGGTAAATTCGCCCGACAGGGTCGATCTCAATGCCACGTAAATCAATGCTACGTAAAACAAGAAGATCGAGTAACTCGCGGGTCAGACCGAGACGGTCCTCACAAAAGACTTCCAGACGCATGGGAAATTCACCGTTTAAGCCATTAACAGTAAAATGATATGTCAGATCGCGGTGTTCGGGAAGGTGGCTGTCAACAAATATTGACAGCCAGCACGATTAGTAAACAAAACCTCACTGAGCAGGTTTTTTGTTAAGCGTATCCTTGAGCTGGCCAATCAGCTCGCGCCGGAAATCGCCTAACCGCGGCTTGTCGCCGTCAATCCAGGGTAAAGGACGACAAACCTCCATCGCTTTGATTCCCAGGCGTGCCGTCAGCAGACCGGCACCGATCCCCTGCGCCGCTCGCGCGGACAGACGTGCCGCGAGATCCTGCGACATCCAGTCCATTCCTACCTCGCGCACCAGTTCGCTGGCCCCGGCGAAGGCGATATTCAGCAATACCAGCTTGAACAGGCGCAGCCGGCTGTAATAGCCAAGCTCAATGCCATACAGTCTGGCGATGCGGTTGATCAGGCGCAGGTTGCGCCAGGCAATAAAGGCCATATCCACCATTGCCAGCGGGCTAACGGCAATCATCAGCGTGGATTCTGCGGCTGACCGGCTTATTTCACGCCGTGCCTGCGCATCCAGCACCGGCTGAACAATATGGGCATAGAGCGTGACCACTTCCCGATCGTTCTGCGTTTCGTGGATCGCCGCGTACCAGCGCTGAAGCGCCGGATGAGAATGATCTATTCCGGCCTGAGCCGCCAGCTTTTCACAAAAAGTACGCCCTTTGCCCGTGCCGTGGCTGTGAAGAAGATCCCGCGCTTCATCACGTTCGTGGGCACGCTGTCGCAAACGCCAGAGCCGTCGCCACTCGGTGACCACTGACCCAACGCCCGCACCAACGATCAGTGCCCCGGCTGCACAGCCGCCGAGTGCCACCCAGTCCTGCGTCTGCCAGGCATTGATGCCCCACTGTACGCCCTGCCCGATTACGCTCGCACCGAAAAGGACCAGCCCGGCGCTGACCATCCTGCGCCACAGGCTGCGTTTCGGGCGCAGCGCCGCGTCAACGACCGCTTCCGCCTGCCCCTCTTCAACCAGCGGCTCTTCTGCCAGCACCGGCGCAAAATTGTCGGCCTGCGGGCCGCTGAAGGTGTGCGCCGTTTTGAACGCCTCCTCCGGTGTCTGCTCAAGCTGGCCAGTAAAATCAATGCGTGGCTTTAACGGTTCCGTCATCGCAATTTATCTCCAATCAAAAACTCCAGCGCTGCATCCAGGCGGATGTGCGGCAGTGGCTGGTCAACGTTCATCACCTGTGGACGGAAGGCTTCAAACTGAAAACCCTGATTTTGCCAGAAGGCCTGGCCCGGCAGACGCGCCGGGACTTCCCCCGGATAGACCGTGAGCGGTTCACCATCGCTGAGGCGATTACCGCGTAATGCCGGGATTTTCTCGCCATTCACGTCGATCAGCCCACTCTGGGTGGCCTGTACGGACGCCAGCCCCAGACAATCCATACCGATCCCTTCGAAAGCCGCATTCTGCCAGGCATCCTGCACCAGCTGTTGCAGCAGGGAAACCATATTGGCGTGCTGATCGACCGTCACGTGATCGGCCTTTGTCGCGGCAAACAGCAGCTTGTCGATCACCGGAGAGAACAAGCGGCGAAACAGCGTTCGCTGGCCGTAATGAAAACTCTGCATCAGCTGCGTCAGCGCCAGTCGCATATCGTTGAACGCCTGCGGCCCGCTGTTGAGCGGTTGCAGGCAATCCACCAGCACTATCTGACGGTCAAAACGTAAAAAGTGATTTTTATAAAAACCTTTAACGACTTTTTCACAGTAGTAATTGTACCTGTCCCGGAGCATGCCGGCGTTGGTGGTTTTGTCCGCCTGCGCCAGCTTCACTTCACCAATGCCGTCAACGTCCGGCCACGGGAAAAACTGCAGCGCGGGGGCACCGGCTAAATCTCCCGGCAAAACAAACCGACCCGGCTGGATAAAATGCAGCCCCTCCTGCTTGCACTGGTGCAGGTAGTCCGTCCAGGCCTCGGCTATCGCTGCCAGACGGTTTTCATCCGCTGGCGCCAGCGGATCCAGCCCTTCGCAAAGTTGCCGCCATTTTGTCGACCAGTCCGCACGCTGCCCCTGCAACAGACCGGTCATCTGTCGGGACCAGCTCAGGTAGTCCTGCGCCAGCATGGGTAAATCGAGCAGCCATTCGCCAGGATAATCCACAATTTCAAGATAGAGCGTGGACGTCTCTTTAAAATGGCGCATCAGCGATTCGTTAGAGCGAAAACGAAGCGCAAGACGAATCTCGCTCACGCCACGCGTCGGCGTAGGCCAGGCGGGTGGCTGTCCGTACAGCTGCGCCAGCCCTTCATCATAGGTGAAGCGGGGGATGCCAAAATCACGCTGCGGCACACGTTTCACGCCCAACAGCCGCTCCTCGCGCACCGCGCTAAGCAGCGGCAGCCGTGCCCCGGCATGCAGGTTCAAAAGCTGATTGACCATTGCCGTAATAAATGCGGTCTTACCGCTGCGGCTCAGCCCCGTCACGGCCAGACGCAGATGCCGATCAACGCCACGGTTCACCAGAGAATTGAATTCGTTTTTAAGTCGCTTCATCGCCATCCTTCATTGCCTGGAAGCCGGAAAAGAGTCACTTCAGAATACAATAAATTGGGGCAGATCGTTGATTATCAATTCTTAATTATTGCTATTGCCGTTTTCTCTCCAGTAAGATGGGCGCCATTGCTGTCCGTCTGGAGTGAGTAAGGTGTATGTCACCCACGATCTATGATATTGCACGCGTTGCTGGCGTTTCGAAATCAACCGTGTCGCGCGTTCTGAATAAACAAACGAATATATCTCCCGAGGCGCGTGAAAAAGTGTTGAAGGCGATAGAAGAATTAAATTATCAACCTAATAAACTTGCCCGCGCGCTTACCTCTTCTGGCTTTGACGCCATTATGGTTATTTCGACCCGCTCAACCAAAACTACCGCAGGCAATCCTTTTTTCTCTGACGTACTGCATGCCATCACGGCAAAAGCGGAAGAAGAAGGTTTTGACGTCATTTTACAAACCTCAAGAAGCAGTGAAGACGATCTACAAAAGTGCGTGGGTAAAATAAAGCAGAAGATGATCAAAGGGATCGTCATGCTGAGCTCACCGGCTAACGAATCTTTTTTCGCCACGCTGGATGAATACGGTGTGCCGGTAGTCGTTATTGGTAAAGTGGAAGGTGATTATCAGAATATATACTCTGTCGATACGGACAATTTCCACGACAGCGCCATACTGACAGATTCTTTTATCAGGCATGGGCGAACGAAAATTGCCTGCCTGCATGCCCCGCTTGATTATCACGTTTCAATCGATCGTCTCGCGGGTTATAAATCCAGCCTTGAACAACAGGGATTTGCTATTAACCCGGACTGGGTTATTGATGGCGGATATACCCATGAAAGTGCACTTCAGGCGGCGTGTAAATTGCTCTCTTCTGGTAACCCGCCTGACGCGGTTTTTGCCACGGACAGCATGAAATTGCTGAGCCTCTATCGTGCCGCGGATGAGCTGAATCTGACGATCCCTGAACAGGTCGCCATAGCGGGATACAGCGACCCGATGCTGTCTCTCATTTTGACCCCTGCGCCCGGCGGTTTTGATATTCCGACGAGAAAGCTGGGTGAAGAGAGCTGCGACCTGCTGTTCAGGTGCATTGCGGGTAAAGCTGCGCCACATAAGGTACTGGTCGAAACGCATTTTTCAGATGCGGCTTCGCTGCGCTAAAAACCAGGGGCATTCGCCCCTGGTAACCGGTTATCAGAACGCGTAATTCACGCCGACACCCGCATAGTGGAAGCGATCGCTATCTCCTTCGTCGTGATTTTCCCATTCGTAGGCATATTCCAGCGTCATGGATACGCCATTTGCGAAGTCATAAGCATAGAGCAGCCCCAGGCGATTGAAGTCATGCCCTTCACGGGTTGGATCGTCCTGCCAGTCCCAGTTTGACCAGCGGTCAAGCCCAAGACGGGTATAAGGCGTCAGTGTCGTCTGACCTAATGAAACAGGCAGGTACGCGCGAATTTCCTGCGTGGAAAATTCACCGTTATTACGTGAACTGTCCATATTAAAACCACGCTCTAAATAGTAATTAACCTTTGCAGAGACGGTTTCATTTATTGTCCAGGTAAAGCCGGTTTCCGTTTCGACACGGCTGTCAGAATAGCCGGTTTTTCCCAGGTCATTTGCAAACTGATACATGGCAAACCAACCGCCAAAACGCCAGTCATCGGTTAATTTCAGGTCCCAGTCCGGCTGAATTTTGTAGCGCTGCATATTGGCACTACCGTCTTTTGCCCCGTGCTCATCTTTAAAATGATATCCATAATTGCGGAAACCACCCGTAAGACCCAGCGTAAAATCATCGGTGCCAATGAAGCGATACCGTAATTCAAATTCTGGACGGTCAAAATAGGTACCGCGCGTCATGCTGCTGTAATCAACCGGACCTTCCTGATACATGGCAAGTGAAATGGTCCACGCATCGTACGTGGCGTTAAACCACACGGAAGGTTCATATAATCCATCTTTATCGTCGCCCTGTCCTTCGACGTTTTCAATTTCATACATGGCACCAATATTAAACTCCCAGCGTTTTGCTGTTTCTGTTGCTTGCGCGCAGCTAACCCCTGCGCACAGAACGAGCGCAGCACTTCTTAGTAGAGTACTCATTAAAATATTCCTTTATAATTAACTAACAAAAAACCGGAAACTTTCATTTCCGGCGAACACCTTTCTTATCTAATAGCTAATTCAGTATCAGCATCGAAGAAATGGCATTTATTCATATCGAACTGGATGCCGATATTATCTCCCGCTATGTAGTCATTTGCCGCCCCTGCTCGGACAACCAGTTCATGCCCGCCCACGGTGGCATACAGCATAAACTCCGCCCCGGTCAGTTCGGCGACGCTGACTTTTGCCGTGATCTCTCCCCCGCTGCTCTGCGGGGTGAGAATGTCTTCCGGACGGATGCCAAAGACGACCGCCTTACGCTGGTAGCCCTGCGCATTCAGCTCAGCCAGCTTGTCTTCAGGGATCTCCAGACGCAGCGTTTCCGTCACGAAATAGCGATCGTCGATTGCACCGCGAATAAAATTCATCGCCGGTGAGCCGATGAACCCTGCCACAAACATATTTGCCGGCTCGTTGTACACCTGCTTCGGCGCACCTACCTGCTGAATGATGCCGTCTTTTAAGATCACGATACGGGTTGCCATCGTCATGGCTTCCGTCTGGTCGTGCGTCACGTAAATCATGGTGGTGTTAAGCTTCTGGTGCAGCTTGCTGATTTCGGCACGCATCTGCACACGAAGCTTGGCATCAAGGTTAGACAGCGGTTCGTCCATCAGGAATACCCCGGCTTCGCGTACGATAGCCCTGCCCAGCGCCACGCGCTGGCGCTGACCGCCGGACAAGGCGCCTGGTTTACGCTGGAGGTAGTCACGTAACCCGAGGATTTGTGCCGCCCAGCTGACGCGTTCTTCAATGACGGATGGCGCGATTTTTTGCATTTTCAGGCCAAACGCCATGTTGTCGTAGACCGTCATATGCGGATAAAGCGCGTAGTTCTGAAAAACCATGGCGATATCGCGGGACTTGGCAGGCACATCGTTCATGCATACCCCGTCAACGATCAGTTCACCCGCGCTGATCTCCTCAAGTCCGGCAATCATGCGCAACGTCGTGGATTTACCGCAGCCCGACGGACCGACAAAGACTATAAATTCTTTGTCTTCAATTTCGAGGTTGAAATCCTTTACCACGTGAACCTGGTTATCATAGATTTTCTGAATGTGTTTCAGAGACAGTTGAGCCATCATTAATTCCTTATCAATGCGCCCGGGATGCCCAGAACGCCGTCAGGCATTTCCAGGTCAGTTCCCGCGTTGAATGAAGTTGTAATCCCGCATGGTTCAGGCCAGGCCCAATCCCGACCGACAGCATTCCTGCGGCGTTGATTGCCTCAACGCCTGCTGCGGCATCTTCGATACCGATAGCCTCTTCAGGACGTACGTTCAGCCCTGCACAGGCCGCGAGGAAGATCTCCGGATCCGGCTTTGAACGGCGGATCCGCGAGGCATCCGCGCAAAAATCGAACGCCTGATGAATGCCCAGCGCATGTAAGATCCCCGGGGCGTTGAGCGATACTGACGCCAGCCCAATTTTGACCTTCGCCGCACGGATATCCGCCAGCACGTCGCGTATACCCGGCAGCAGCGAATCCTGCGTCAGCGATGACAGCGACTGGACATAGAGCGCGTTTTTCTTTGCCGCAAGAGCCTCACGCTGCTCATCGCTGAACATCCCCGCTTTCCCCCCATGCTTCAGGATGCGCTGGAGGGAATCCATACGGCTAATCCCCTTCAGCTGTTCGTTAAACACCTCGTCGAAGGTGATGCCGATCTCCTGCGCTACGGCACGCCAGGCAAGAAAGTGAAGGTGTGCGGTATCGGTAATCACACCGTCCAAATCAAATACAACAGCGTTAAGCGTCATGGCGCCCCTCCGTGGTAGCGGTCCCATTAACGGATGCAAGAAAGTCCTTATAAGCGCAGACCTTCCGTCCCGTTATATCCAGCGTTTTGCCCCACAGGGTCAACCTGACAGGTGCAGTAGTTTCGATAGTTAACCGGCCATCTTCACAGGTGAAATGCACTGTGGCGTCCCGCCACCGCAGCGGGAAGGCAAGCCTGCTCCAGCGAGCGGGCAGCGTCGGCGCAAGGTGCAACTCCCCTTCGATGATTTGCAGGCCAGCAAACCCCTGAATGGCACCGGACCAGATCGCACCGGTAGCCGCGGCATGAATACCGTCATCGCTGCTGTGCGGATCGTCACCCAAATCGATAGCGATACCGTCGCGCCAGAAGGCGTACGCTCCTTCGGTGTCACCGCAGCGCGCGAGAACAATCCCGTGGATGGCTTTGCTCAGCGACGAATCATGGATGGTGCGTGGCTCATAGAAGGCCAGATTGGCGGCACATTGTTCCGGCGTAAACCGCTCCGGCAGCAGGTAGTTAAGCATCACAACATCGGCCTGCTTTAGGATCTGCATCTCATTGACTTCCGCGCGGGAGTAATCGAGCAGGATGGTCTGTTTACCCGCATTCGCTTTATAGCGGGTCAGGTCAATCGCCGGTTTTGCCATAAAGGTGTCATCCTGTGGGATAACCCCGTCTGCATTAGCCTCAGGCAGCCACAGGCGCGCCAGGAACCGTGCGGCATTGTCCGTGAATCGCGCATCTTCCCGCCCAAACATCGACATAAACTGGCGCGCGCAGGCTACGTTGTGCCAGGCCAGATAGTTGGTGTAGGCGTTGTTGTTGACATGCTCGGTATATTCGTCAGGGCCGATCACGTCATGGATCTCAAGGCGACCATTCGTTTCCGTCGCGCGCCCCATCCAGAAGGAAGCGGTTTCCATCAGCAGCGTCAGGCCTTCATTACGCATAAAGGCATCATCGTGCGTCGCCTGCCAGTAAGCGACGACGGCCCAGGCAATATCCGCCACGATATGGTGTTCAGCGAGCGCGGAAGCGACCTTCTGGCGTACCCCGGTGCGGATGTTGATTGCGGCAAACTCAGGCGTCTCCTCTTGTCCGCTGGCGGCGCTTTCCCACGGGTACAACGCCCCCGGCCAACCGTTACGGCGGGCTTTTTCACGGGCGCCTGAAAGGTTAAGCCAGCGATAGCGCAGCAGGTTGCGGGCAATCTGCGGGCGCGTAAACAGATGAAAAGGCAGCAGGAAAATCTCGGTATCCCAGAATACGTGCCCTTTGTACCCCTCGCCCGTCAGCCCTTTTGCGCCGATGCTGCTTCGTTCGCTGTGGGCTGGCGTCATTGTCGTCAGATGCCAGACGGCGTAATCCAGCGCCATCTGATCCTGATGTTCAGACGACTCAACCTCAACGCGACAGTCGAGCCAGACCCTTTCCCAGGCGCTGACGGAACGCTTTAGCAACGCTGCGTAACCCCTTTCTGCACACGCCTTTAACTCAGCCAGCGAATGGCGGGCAAACGAATCTTGCGAAAGGGCTTTATCACTCCGGTGGGTAACCCAGACCAGCTTTTCAAAAGTTACGGTGTCACCTTTATTAACGGTCAGCGCGTGGTGCGCCATGACGCGTCGATTTTTGGCGGTAAAGCAGCTGTCGCTATTTTTAGACAGTCGGCAGCAGGCCGAAATCACCACGTCAGAAACGCGATCCTGCGTTTCATACATGCCCTGCATATAGTGCTCATCGAAAACTCTGACGGATATTTCATCCAGATGCTGCTTCCCGCTGTTGGTTTGGGTCGCGTCGATTCCGGTTTTCAGAACAACGCGAGAATCCGCATCAACTGGCGTGATGGAAAGCTGCATGGCGACCAGCGGCAGCTGGTCCAGCGAGACAAAGCGACGGCTTTCCAGGCGATAGCGTTTTCCCTCCGGCGAGCACCAGAGAACGCTGCGGCGCAGTTCCCCGCTGGCGAAGGCCAGTTCACGGTGCCAGTCAAGGATTTCGCCGGACAGCAGCGTAAAATTGATGCCGTCCAGTTCAATATCGATGCCTGTAATATCGGGCAGATTGACCAGCTCGTTCGTTTCATTGCGCCCCGCACGATGGTACAGGCCCGCCAGATACATGCCTCTGGTCTGCTGGGTGTAATCTTCTTCATGCGTGGCGCGAACGCCCATATAGCCGTTACCGCAGGCCATTATGGACGCGTACTTATTCAGGCTATGCGGGCAAAAGCCCGGGTCGGTTAATACAGACTGGATCAGCATAACGTCACGCTTTCCCCTGTTTCCGCCGCTTTATATAACGCTGCGACTAACTGCTGGATCACCAGCCCCTGTTCCGCATCGGCGATCATAACCGGCTCGCCCATCACGTGGCGCACGAAAGCATCCATACTGCGCAGATGACGCCGATCGTCTGCTTCTTCACGCTGCGTTAGCGTCTGCAAAACACCGGCTTCGTCGTTGTAAATGTGTGCCGGGAACAGCGTTGCGCCTGCCTTATCACCACAGAATGAGATATTCATGATGGACTGCTCGCGAATATTAAGCGCGAAGGAGGTATCCAGACGCAGAACGCTGCCATTGCTGAACTCAATTGTCCCGAAAAGCGCATCTTCGACGGTGAACTGCGCGGGATCCCACTCACCGAACTGGCCGCTGTGTTTCTGGTTCCCTAGCTTCTGAAAGCTGTGCGCGGTTACCCGCTTCACGCTCGGGAAACCCAGCACGTACATTGCGGCATCCAGCATATGAATGCCGATATCGATCAGTGGCCCACCGCCCTGCAACGCTTTATTCGTAAAAACGCCCCATCCCGGTACGCCGCAGCGACGCAGCGCCTGCGCGGAGGTGAAATAAACTTCGCCCAGCGTGCCGTTAATGACCGCATTACGCAGCAGCTGGGTATCCAGGGCAAAGCGATGGTGAAAATCATATGCCAGCACTTTGCCCGCCTTGCGCGCGGCGATGCGCATCTGGTCGGCCTGCTGCGGCGTCATCGCCGGCGGCTTTTCACACATCACATGGCAGCCAGCCTCGAGGGCCGCCATCACATGTTCGAAATGGAATCGGTTAGGCGAACAGACGCTCACCACATCCGGTTTTACAACCTGCAGCATCTCGTGCGCGTCATGCCATGCCGATGGAATAGCATAATAGTCCGCGAACGCCTGTGCCTGCTCGAGGCGGCTGTCCATGACAGCCACCATCTGAACATCACTGCGCGAGGCGTAATACGAGGCATGCACTTTGTCCGCGACCTGGCCGGCACCAATAATGGCGACGCGCAGAGGCGAAGGTGTAGAAGCACTCATCACGCTTGTCATCCTTAGCATTCACGCAAATAGGTGAGTGAATCCTGATAAGCCTGAGCCGGATCGTCGGCACGAACGCGGCACTCGTACACCACATATCCCTGATAGTTATCGGCACGCAGCCGATCGAACAGGCTGGCAAAATCGAGGCTGCCGCTGCCCGGCTGATAGCGATGATTATCCGCAATGTGTACATGACCCAGCAGATCGCGGTTGTTGTGCAGGGCATCGGTCAGCGAGTCTTCTTCAATGTTCATATGATAGAAATCGCCGATGATCTGCACGTGCTTCAGGTCGTTTTCTTCAATATAACGACGCGCGTCTGCCAGGGTGTTGATCATATGGTCCTGATAGCGGTTCAGCGGTTCAAGGTAGACGGTGGTACCGGTGCGCGCGGCTACTTCATCCAGCCAGCGCAGGGAGGCACTTACGGCTTTCCGGTCACCGTCGAGGCTGCGCGGAGAGGTCATCGGCGGCAGGCGGAAGGTAAACATCCCCCAGGCAGCAGGCACGATAATGCCCTTCCCGCCCACTTAGGCCAGTGCTTCCAGAATGCGTTCAATCTGTTGTAGCCCGTTGAGACGGCGTTCTTCGATAAAATCACCAATCCAGCCATCGTATCCGCCGCATGCCGTCGTAACCGGCAGGCCAGTGGCTTTGATAGCCGCTTTCACCTCATCGAGGTTTTCAACCAGCAGGCGGCCGTCAATTTCGTAGCCATCAAAACCCATCGCTTTGATGTACTCGAACTTTTCCAGGATATTGGTTGGGAAAAAGGCCTGGTTTTGTGTTGCGATTTTCATGGTTTGCTTTCCTTAGCTTAAAAAGTGACGCCCATTTTGATACTGAGTTCAGGATGCCGATCGACATACTTCATATAGCTTTCCGGGCTGGTGGTGAAGGTCACGACCGGATCGATCAGATCTTCACAATTGAGATAGCCGTTCATCAGCAGTTCCCAGCAGGTCTCTTCAATACGCTTGCGGCTCCAGCGTGGATAATCCGGGTTGGGTTCGCTACACGCGCGGGAAAACACAATTTTCGCGTTATTGAAGTGCGCCTCACGTCCAAGGTTGAAGCCGGCCGCAAACGGCTTGGCGAAAGCCACGTAGGAGATGGTTCCGCCGTAGGCGAGTCCGCGCAGCGCAGACTGTAACGCGTCCGCAAAACCGCTGGTTTCAACGATCACGTCCGCGCCCTGCTTGCCGGTCAGTTTCTTAATTTCCAGACCGACATCGGTACCGATTGGGTTCAGGCAATGGTCCGCACCGTGACGACGAGCGATTTCACAGCGGTGTTCGATAGGATCAACGCCGATGACCACTGACGCACCGGCTTTTTTCGCCAGTTGAATCGCGATCTGGCCAATCGCGCCCAGGCCGACCACCACAACGAAATCCCCTACGCGGACGTTGGCATCACGCACGCCGCTCATGGCGAACTGTGCCGGATCGTAGCAAACGGCGTTTTTCCAGGAGGCGCCCTGCGGCATTCTGCGCAGCTTATAGTTATTGACCGCATTAACGATGACCGTTTCCTGCAGCGGACCGTAGCAGCAGACGCTGTCGCCGATCTGGTATTCCGTGACCTCAGCACCACATTCGATAATGTCGCCGACGATCATGTTCCCCAGCTGGAACTTACCAAATTCGATACCGCGGGCTGCGCCCTCTTCACGTGGCGTAAACATCTGCCACTCGGCGTTGAATTCCTCATCGATAAACGGGCTTGCCGCGCGGAAATCCACCACTTCGGTACCGTGCTTCGGCGCGCCAAAACGGGCACGAATTTTTACTTCATGCGCTGCAACGGGACGATCTTCATATTCCACCAGCGCCGCTACACGAGGCGCTGTCGCAACTAACTTTTTCATGACTCACTCCTTGTTAAAATCGGCCGCCTCAGCCCTTCACGCCGCCGGCGGTCAAACCACTTTTAATGAAACGTTCAGACAGGGCATACATAATGACGACCGGAAGTGCCGTCACCAGCGATGCCGCCATCATCCGACCCCAGATGTAATCTGGCGTACTGAAGAGCGTGTTCAGCCCTACCGGCAGCGTGAAGTTGCTGGCGCTGGACAGGAAAATAGAGGCGAACAGATAGTCATTCCACGCCACCATAAAGCAGTAGACAAAGACCGACACGAGACCGGAGATCGCCAGCGGCACGGTGATGCGGAAGATGATTTGCAGGCGATTCAGGCCATCCATCATCGCGGCTTCTTCAATTTCGTCCGGGATGGTGTCGAAATAGCTGCGCAGCATAAATACCGCCGTCGGCAGCGTCTGGGTCACCATGGTGATGATTAGCGCCAGCTCGGTATCATAAATGCCGAGCGCGGTGATGATTTTGAACAGCGGCACCACCAGCAGGATCCCGGAGAACATATAAACGGTGTAAAAGCTGGCATTGATCGTTGTGCGCCCTTTAAAGCGCAGTTTGGACAACGCATAAGCGCCAAGCGTGCCGAGAAACACCGCAATGACCGATGAGGTCAGCGACACCACCATGCTGTTACGGAAGTAATCCACAAACGGGAATATAAGTGGGTTAAAAATGTCGACGTAATGCTGTAGCGTCCACTCCTGCGGCAGAATGGTCGGATGCAGCGATATCGCCTCTTTCGCGCTCTTGAACGATGTCATCAGCATGACGAAAAACGGAAACAGCGTAATAATCAGAAATACCGCCAGCCCCAGATAAAATCCGATACGGCCCAGAACGCGTTTATTTGTTGCCATTGAGGTTTACCCTTTTTCTGGTCAGCAGAATGACGGCGAAGATGATCACAAACAGCACAACGGAAATGGCGGCTGCTTTACCCAGGTCATTGAAGGCAAATGCTGTTTTGTAGAGATACACGCCCAGAATATCGACCTTGGTCGTCAGCAGATAAACATCCGCAAACATGTAAAACATCCAGATGGTTCTCAGCGTGACCACCGTTGCCAGCACCGGCATGATGGCGGGCAGCGTAACGATACGAAAACGCTGCCAGGCGTTGGCTCCGTCCATCTCTGCCGCTTCGTACAACGATTTATCAATCGTCTGAAGAATCGCCAGGAATGAGATAAAGGCATACGGGAAGTAGCGCCAGATGGCGAACAACACGACCAGCACAAAGCTGCTGCCCGGGTTGTCAAACCACAGCGGCGCCTGCTCATAAAGATGCAGCAGGTCAACGCCCAGATAGTTCACAATCCCGTAGCCGTTGTTGAACATGTATTTCCAGGCAAATACGAGCGATATAGACGGCGTCACGTAGGATAAAATCACCAGCGAACGCGCCGTTTTCCGCATACGGAATTCCCGGTTAAAGAAGATCGCCACGGCCAGCCCCAGCCCGGTGCTGCCGATCACCACCAGCGCCGTGTACCAGAACGTCATCCACAGGGAGTGCCAGAAGGCAGCGTCGCCGAGAATGCGGACATAGTTATCCAGGCCGACGAACGCCGCATCAATACGCGGGTTCAGCGGCAAACGTAAAAAACTGATTTCAATGTTGGAAATCATTGGCCAGGCCACCAGGCCCCCCAGCAGAATCAGGCTGGGGGCCAACAGCAGCATGGCGAAAGGCATATCTGAACGACCAGAAAACAACGTCTTCATAATTCCCTTCGCAAAGCGCTCCTATCGTTGTGATATCAGGTCAGTCAGTTTTTTCTGGCTGTTGCTTAAGGTCTCATCGAGATCTTTTTGCCCCACCGTCACGTTATGCACCATGGAGCTGATAATGCCGGAGCCGGTAACGTCGCCCATGCGGGTAAAGTTTTTGTCGCCCACGGCACCAAACACCTGCACGTTCGGGAACTGCGCAATCAGTTCGTAAGGCAACTGGCCAAAGGCTTTGATCACGTCGTTGTTTTTCCAGCTCTCCGTGCCGACAACCAGCTTATTCACCGGCAGCGCCGCGCCCGGTGACATCATCACCCAGTCAGAGGCGTTCTGCGCCTGCTCCATCCAGGTGACGAATTTCTCGGCCGCCTGCGTTTCCTCTTCGGTCTGGCCTGTGGTGATGGTCAACGATGTGACCATCCCGTAAACGGCGGAAGATTTTTCCGTCGGGACGACAAATCCCAGGTTGGCCGGGGTGCCATCTTTGTAAACGGCAGGCAGGATATAGGTGGAATAAACGGCCATAGGCGCGGAACCATTCATGAAAGCATCTTTGATCTCCATGACATCGTTCGAACCTGGCATGGTGGTTGCCGCCAGTGCCTTATAGAACGCCAGGGCTTTCGACATTTCAGGGGTATCGATGTCAACGTTGCCGTTTGCATCAAAGACGTTGCCGCCGCCTGACAGGGCAAACTGGGAGAAAGCCTGCTCGGTCATAACGCTTTCCGCGGTAGGAAGCGCGATACCGTAATGTTTTTTGGCCGGATCATTCAGCGCCTGGCTGGCCTTCAGCAGCTGTTCCCAGTTGTGCGGCTCCTCGATTCCCGCCGCCGCGAGGGCGTCTTTGTGATACCAGACGCCGGATAGCCACGCGCTAACAGGCACACCCGTCCATGCGCTGCCATCTTCGGTGCGAACAACGCGCAGGATACCGTCGTAGAAGGTCTCCTCGCCCACGGCTTTGATGGCCTGGCCAATCGCTTTACGATCCAGCAGTTGCTCTTTATCCATCACTTTGGCGTAGTCATGGCTGACCTCAATCACTTCCGGTAGCGCACCGGTACGGGCCAACGTAATAACCTTGGTGTTATAGGCATCTTCCTCAACGGGTACCTGCTTCACCGTAATAGAAGGGTTCTCTTTCTCGAATTTTTCGATCAGCTTCGTGATGACCGCCTGACGCTCCTGTTCTACCGACGAGTGCATGAACTCGATGGTGACCTGAGATGATTTGTCGTCCTTACAGCCCGATAACAGGGCGCACGAAACCAGTGCTGATAACAGCACAATTTTGGGCATTTTCATTTTAGGGTCCTTTTTAGTTTTCTTTAATCCACATTACCTGCCATGGATTGAGGGTCAGATCCGTACCGCTAATCTTATATTGAGATAATAATTCCATACCGGACAGCGCGGGTTCATTAACGGCCTGCATTTTATTACTAAAATTAAATAATGCTGTAATCCGTTCCCCGTTTTCAGCAACGCGAACAATTTTAAGAATTTGTTCACCCACCGCTTCAAAAATTGCCTGGCTATCAGGATGGAAAGCGCGCTCTCCGCGGCGAATCGCGATTAGGCTGGTTAAACGAGAATAGATTTGATGTCGAATACTATTCTTATTATTAAGCTCCCGATCAACCTCACCAGCGGCGTATTTCTTCCTGTTTATCGCGCGGTTATATCCGAGACGCTCAACGCCTTCGTAATCATTACGCGATCCAAGTATGCTTTGAATATAAACAGCCGGTACGCCAGGGAAACTTAACAACACCGCATGCGCCAGAATAAATCGTGTAATGCGCTCCTCATCGGAGCTGTCTTGCGCGCTTAGCGCATCAAGATAGGTGACATTGATTTCATAAGGGCTTCGCGTTCCGTCGGGGTTATTTTTCCAGTTGACCAGCGCCCCTTCCTGCTGAAGATTTTCAACCAGCGAGAGGATCTCTGATTCCGGCAAAATGCCGCGTAACGGATTCAGCCCGATACCATCATGAGAGGCCAGGAAGTTGAACCACGTGGTATGTGCTGAAGGCAGCGCCAGCGAACCCGCCCACTGGCAGAGGGCTTTTACATCCTGACGATGAACGGCATGCAGCACCAGCGGTGGTAATGAGAATTGGTAAACCATCTGGGCTTCATTTTCACCATCACCAAAGTACGAAATATTGTCTTTGTGCGGAACATTCGTCTCGGTGATGATCACCGTTCCCGGTGCCACGGCGTCGGTAATGGCGCGGAACAGCTGGATAAGGCAATGGGTTTGTTCCAGATGAATGCAGCTCGTTCCCGGGATTTTCCACATAAACCCGACCGCGTCCAGACGGATATAGCGCGCCCCTTCCTCAAGATAATGGAGCAGGACATCGACCATCGCAATCAGCACCTGCGGTGAGGCGAAATTGAGATCGATTTGGTCATCGCTGAAGGTTGTCCACAGGTGACGTACGCTTCCGTCATGAAGGGTAAACGGCGTCAGCAGCGGTAACGCGCGCGGACGGGTCACGGCGGATAAATCGGTATCGGGGTCGACAGAAATAAAGAAATCTTCAAAGCCTGGCTTCTGCGCCAGATAATTAGCAAACCATTCGCTTTTAGCTGACATATGGTTGCAAACGAAGTCAAACATTAAGCTGGCTGACTGTTTTAGCTCCGCAACATCTCGCCAGGTTCCGGTTTCAGGCGCGACGCAGTGATAATCAATGACGGAAAATCCGTCATCTGAGGACCACGGATAAAAAGGCAAGAGATGGACATGGGAAAAAGTACGAGAAAGCCATTCATTATAGAAACGGGTAAATATCGGCAGCGCTTTCTCCCCTTTCGCGGAGAACTGATCGGCATAGGTAATCAGGACGACATCTTTTTCATCCCAGCCGGATTTACGCTTTTCCGTAATATTAACAGCCGCTTGTTCAAGCTTAGTTAATAGCACGTCAAGGTGTGCATCAGAAAATGATTCACCGTAAATATGATTGATAAGATTTTTAATTTTTGCGTTCACATTATTTTCCATGGTAGCGGTCCCACGGAGTGGCAATCTACTCCCATGAAAAATATCTGTCAACGGACCTGGGGACGGAAAAAGAGATTCTTAAAGCAACTCAACGCAGTAATGTGAGCTGCCGCAAAGAAAGAAAAAAAGCCGAGGGGAGTTTCGCGCCCTCTCTCTGCGAGAAAGGGCTTATTCGGAAGGATAATTAGCGTGAGAGGTAACGACGGGAAACGCGTTTAGCGAGTTTCTTTAACAGGGGTTCGAGCGCGACCGCCAGCACCATTCTGACCGGTTTACGGGCAACAGACTTGATCGCCCAGCCCGCCACGCCTGCCGGGCCATAACGTAGCGCCGTCATCAGAACCAGTTTACCTGCGATTTTCAGGCCGGGTTTTACCTTCTGACCGGCCTGTTGCCAGTGTTGTTTCATGTAGAGTCTCTCTTAAAGCTGACGAAAACGGCTTCTCAGCGTAAAGGTGTCGGAGGTGACATAACGTTCCATCTCGCGCAACCGCTTCTCCCCTGCACTCAGCTGTTCATCCACCGCATTGAGGAGATCGCTGCTGGTTGGCATGCCCTCAGCATCCAGTTCGCCTTCCGGCATGGGGTCGAGCACAAACGACAGAATGATATATGCCACCAGGGTGATAAACGCCAGGCCGAAGAAAATCGACAGCACGGTGACCACGCGCACCAGCTTTACCGGGACGTCCAGATAGTGGGCCAGCCCGGCGCATACGCCCCGCACCATGCCCTTTTGCGGGATACGCCACAGTTTTTTATTCAGATTCAGTCCAGCCATTAACGGTCCCTCCAGTTTGGGTGTTCCGCATCCAGGATAGCTTCCAGCGCCTGAATACGTTCGCGCATTTTATTCGCCTCCGCAGAGAGCTGCGCCAGCCGCTGCTGTTCACTTTGCGACAGCTCCCCGCGTGCAGAGCGGTTGCTGTAGTGCAGCCATAGCCAGATGGGCAGAACAAACAGCACGAAAATTGTCAGGGGTATAGCCAGAAAAAGCGCGCTCATGTGTACTCCTTGTCTTACGATGCGGCACGCTCAGGTGCCGCAGAAATTATTACTGGTTGTCTTGCTTCATTTTGGCCTTCAGCGCAGCCAGCTGCTCGCTAATTTCATCGTCGGCTTTCAGGTCAGCAAACTGCTGATCCAGGGTTTTCTGCTTACCGATGCTGTGGCTTTCCGCTTCCGCTTCCATGTGGTCGATACGGCGTTCAAACGATTCAAAACGCGCCATCGCTTCGTCCAGCTTACCGCTGTCCAGCTGACGACGCACGTCGCGGGACGAGCTGGCCGCCTGATGGCGCAGCGCCAGCGCCTGTTGACGCGCGCGGGTCTCGCTCAGCTTGTTTTCAAGCTCGCCAATCTCTTTCTTCATACGCGCCAGCGTATCATCCACCAGCGTCACTTCATGTTCCAGCGTGGCAACCATGTCGGTCAGCTTCTGCTTCTCAATCAGCGCAGCGCGCGCCAGATCTTCTTTATCTTTACGCAGCGCCAGTTCGGCTTTTTCCTGCCACTCGCTGAGCTGAGTGGTCGCCTGCTCGATACGACGCGTTAACTGCTTTTTCTCAGCCAGCGCGCGAGCGGAGGTGGAACGCACTTCAACCAGCGTGTCCTCCATCTCCTGAATCATCAGGCGCACCAGCTTCTGCGGATCTTCCGCTTTTTCCAGCAGCGAGTTAATGTTGGCGTTCACGATGTCGGCAAAACGAGAAAAAATACCCATAATTCAATCCTCATAGTTCTGTTATCGGGCGATGCCCTGCTGAATAGTTAATACAAATCCCATGCCAACTTTTTATCTTATTGATTTCATTCAATGTGATTGATATTTATCCATCCAGAGACTATCCTCACCTGGTGAATATCGCTAAGGAGTGGTTAATTTCATCATGGCTGAATACAAAGACAATTTGCTTGGCGAAGCCAACAGCTTCCTGGAAGTACTTGAGCAGGTTTCCCGCCTTGCGCCCCTCAACAAACCGGTGCTGATTATCGGCGAGCGCGGAACGGGGAAGGAACTCATCGCCAACCGACTGCACTATTTGTCAGGGCGCTGGGACGGCCCCTTTATTTCGCTGAACTGCGCGGCGCTGAACGAGAATCTGCTCGATACGGAGCTGTTTGGGCACGAAGCCGGTGCCTTTACCGGCGCGCAAAAACGCCATCCGGGCCGTTTTGAGCGTGCCGACGGCGGCACCCTCTTCCTTGACGAGCTGGCAACCGCGCCGATGCTGGTGCAGGAAAAGCTGCTGCGCGTCATCGAGTACGGCGAGCTTGAGCGCGTTGGCGGAAGCCAGCCTCTGCAGGTGAACGTTCGCCTCGTGTGCGCCACCAATGCCGATCTTCCCGCAATGGTGGCAGAGGACAAATTCCGCGCCGACCTGCTGGACAGGCTGGCTTTTGACGTCGTGCAGCTGCCGCCGCTGCGCGAGCGACGCAGCGATATTATGCTGCTGGCCGATCAGTTCGCGATTCAGATGTGCCGGGAGCTGGGGCTGCCGCTGTTCCCCGGCTTCAGCGAACAGGCCACCGAGACCCTGCTCGGCTACCGCTGGCCGGGCAACATTCGGGAACTGAAAAACGTCGTGGAGCGCTCCGTTTACCGTCACGGGAGCAGCGACACCGAGCTGGACAACATTATTCTCGATCCCTTCAAGCGCAGCGTTAAACCGCCCCCGGCACCGGCTGCGCTGCATGAAGGCCCGACGTTACCGCTCGATTTGCGTCAATATCAGCACCATCAGGAACAGCAGTTGCTTGAGCAAAGCCTGACAGAGGCGAAATATAACCAGAAACGGGCGGCTGAACTTCTGGGGCTGACCTACCATCAGCTAAGGGCATTGCTCAAAAAGCATCAAATGCGCTGACATTATCAGCACTTATCCCCAGACATTTTTACGAAGCAGGCGTAAGTGCGATACACTTTGCAGATCGAATCTAAAAACCTTAAAAAATATGCGCCTGGTTTTATCGTCCCTGTTTGCACTCGGTCTGTTCAGCAATCTGGCCTTTGCTGCGCCCGAACGTCCTGTGCCCCCTGATATCCGCGATAGCGGTTTCGTCTATTGCGTCAGCGGGCAAGTTGATACCTTTAATCCGCAAAAAGCGGGCAGCGGCCTGATTGTCGATACGCTGGCCGCGCAGCTTTACGATCGCCTGCTCGATGTGGATCCCTATACCTATCGGCTGGTGCCTGAGCTTGCCGAAAGCTGGGAAGTGATGGATAACGGTGCGACCTACCGCTTCCGCCTGCGCGATGATGTCGCCTTTCAGCACACACCCTGGTTTACTCCAACCCGCAAGCTCAACGCGGATGACGTGGTTTTTACCTTCCAGCGCATTTTCAACCGCAATCATCCGTGGCATAACGTCAATGGCGACAACTTCCCCTATTTCGACAGCCTGCAGTTCGCCGATACGGTTAAAAGCGTCCGCAAGCTGGATAACCACACGGTTGAGTTTCGCCTGACGCGCCCGGACGCCTCATTTCTCTGGCACCTGGCGACGCACTATGCCTCCATCATGTCTGCCGAATATGCGGATCGGTTGACGAAGACGGGGCGTCAGGAACGCCTCGACCGAGAGCCTGTGGGTACAGGTCCGTTCCAGTTGGGCGAGTACCGCGCAGGACAATACATTCGCCTGCAGCGTCACGAGCGCTTCTGGCGCGGCAAGCCGCTTATGCCGCAGGTCATAGTCGATCTGGGTTCAGGCGGCACCGGCCGGCTCTCCAAGCTTCTAACCGGCGAGTGTGACGTCCTTGCCTGGCCTGCGGCCAGCCAGCTGACCATTCTGCGTGACGATCCTCGCCTGCGCCTGACCCTGCGTCCCGGGATGAACATTGCCTATCTGGCGTTTAACACCGATAAGCCGCCGCTCAATAATCCGGCCGTGCGCCATGCGCTGGCGCTGGCGATCAATAACCAGCGTCTGATGCAGTCGATTTATTACGGTACCGCGGAAACCGCCGCCTCTATTCTGCCGCGCGCCTCGTGGGCCTACGACGGCGAGGCGAAGATCACGGAATATAATCCGGCGAAAGCGCGAGAACAGCTTAAGGCGCTGGGGGCGGAAAACCTGACGCTGCAACTGTGGGTGCCTACCAGCTCCCAGGCCTGGAACCCCAGCCCGCTGAAAACCGCCGAGCTATTGCAGGCTGATATGGCGCAGGTGGGCGTGAAGGTGATCATCGTTCCTGTTGAAGGCCGCTTCCAGGAGGCGCGCCTGATGGACATGAATCACGACTTAACCCTGGCCGGCTGGTCTACGGACAGTAACGACCCGGACAGCTTCTTCCGTCCGCTGCTGAGCTGTGCGGCGATAAACTCCCAGACCAACTACGCCCACTGGTGTAACCGGGAATTTGATGCCGTACTGCAAAAAGCGCTGGCCTCACAGCAGCTTGCCTCGCGCATAGAAGCCTACGACGAAGCGCAAGATATTCTGGCCAGAGAACTCCCCGTGCTGCCGCTTGCCTCTTCCCTGCGCCTTCAGGCCTACCGTTACGATATTAAAGGGCTGGTACTGAGCCCGTTTGGTAATGCCTCCTTCGCGGGCGTAACCCGTGAGAAAGAACAAGAGGTGAAGAAACCATGATTATATTTACCCTGCGTCGGCTGCTGTTGCTGCTGGTCACGCTGTTCTTGCTAACCTTTGTCGGCTTCAGCCTTAGCTACTTTACCCCTCACGCCCCGCTTCAGGGCTCTTCGCTCCTGGACGCCTGGCTGTTCTGGTTTAACGGCCTGCTACACTGGGATTTCGGCGTGTCCAGCATCAACGGACAGCTCATATCCGAGCAGCTGAAGGTCGTTTTTCCGGCCACCATGGAGCTCTGTATTCTGGCCTTCGGCTTTGCCCTTATCGTAGGCATTCCGGTGGGGATGCTGGCAGGAATATATCGCAATAAATGGCAGGATAAGTTTATCAGCGCCCTTGCCCTGATTGGCTTCTCCATCCCCATTTTCTGGCTGGCGCTGCTGCTCACCCTCTTCTTCTCGCTGACGCTAGGCTGGCTGCCGGTGGCCGGCCGTTTCGATCTGCTCTATAACGTGCAAACGGTGAGCGGGTTCGCCATCGTTGACGCCTGGCTTTCAGATTCAGTCTGGCGCGATGAGATGATCGTGAGCGCCCTGCGCCACATGGTGCTGCCGGTCCTGACGCTGGCCGTCGCGCCGACGACCGAAGTGATCCGCCTGATGCGTATCAGCACCATTGACGTCTTTGACCAAAACTATGTAAAAGCCGCCGCCACGCGCGGCCTGTCTCGCCTGACGATTTTACGCCGCCACGTGCTGCACAACGCGCTGCCGCCGGTTATTCCGCGTCTCGGGCTGCAATTCTCAACCATGCTGACGCTGGCAATGATCACCGAGATGGTCTTCAGCTGGCCGGGCCTTGGGCGCTGGATGATTAATGCGATCCGCCAGCAGGACTATGCGGCTATCTCCGCCGGGGTGATGGTGATTGGCTCCCTGGTCATCATTGTTAACGTTGTTTCCGATATTTTGGGTGCCATGGCCAACCCGTTGAAGCATAAGGAATGGTATGCCTTACGATAGCGGCTATAGGAATACATGTATTTTCATTTTAAATCAATGTGATAGATAATAAATCTGCTATCTATTTTGAGTTTTAATACGCAAACTTGTACACATTGTTTTTTTTGCTCCAACAGTCTCAATCGAAACATGGGCTGTTGGAGCTATCGATTTCGCCCCCTCTTCGTTTCTTCTATACTTTCAGTTTGACGACTGGAGGTAATAATGTGCGGACGTTTTGCACAAGCTCAAACCCGTGAAGAGTATCTGGCTTACCTGGCCGACGGAGCTGATCGTGACATTGCCTATGACCCTGAACCTATTGGTCGGTACAACGTGGCTCCCGGTACTAAAGTCCTGCTGTTGAGCGAACGAGACGAGCAGTTGCACCTCGATCCTGTTTTCTGGGGTTACGCGCCCGGGTGGTGGGATAAACCGCCACTGATTAATGCGCGTGTCGAAACCGCTGCAACCAGCAGGATGTTTAAGCCCCTCTGGCAGCATGGCCGTGCGATCTGCTTCGCCGATGGATGGTTCGAATGGAAAAAGGAAGGCGACAAGAAACAGCCCTACTTTATTCACCGGGCAGATGGCCAGCCCATTTTCATGGCGGCGATCGGCAGTACACCATTCGAGCGCGGCGATGATGCAGAAGGCTTTCTGATAGTAACGTCTGCAGCTGACAAAGGACTGGTCGACATTCACGACCGACGGCCACTGGTTCTGTCGCCGGAAGCGGCCCGGGAATGGACGCGCCAGGATATAGGCGGGAAAGAAGCGGAAGAGATTGCATCTGACGGCTCTGTGCCAGCTGAGATGTTTACCTGGCATGCAGTGACCCGTGAAGTGGGAAATGTAAAAAATCAGGGGAGAAAATTGATAGATCAAATAGATATATGATCTGATGTACTTTTGATGTGCACTTATATCTGATCCAGCATTATCTTATTTTACGAAAGAAATATATTTGCAGCCATAGGACCACTAAGCCCATTTATACGATAGAATTCAACGCGAACACCAGGCTTTAACGTTTGGCTTTCGCTATTGCTTAATGCGGAAACATGTAAAAAAACATCTTTTCTGCCATCTGATGGGATGATTAACCCCTTTCCACTCTTGAAGTCAAAACTTTTGACGATTCCTGTCATTTTACGAGACAACTATTTTCCTATTTATAATAAAGATTTGACTATACAGGACCAGTTAGAAATAGCTATTCTTATTTTAACGGCCTTCTGGAAGGCTAAAATAAAATTTGCTTATTCATTCAACACGTGCCTTAATGGTTTGGCTGATTCGTTGCGATGATGAATCTAAATTTTCAAAAGCTACCCTCATAACCAGGCGTTATCTCTGATATCACCTCCTCTTGAGTCTATACGTGTACCATCATATATTTCTTTTCATGAGCTTGTTAGTTTGAAATTTTCAAACAGAGGTTATATGTCATCTAAAATAATCGGTCTTGTTAAGTGGTTTAACGACGATAAGGGATTTGGCTTTATCTCCCCACTCGATGGAAGTAAAGACGTTCTTGTTCACACTTCTTCTCTGCAGGGAGAAAAATTTAATACTCTCTTTGAAGGACAAAAAGTCAAATTCGCTATCATAGCTGGCACTAAAGGGCCAACCGCTGCCAATGTAACGCTCTGCGATAGATGATTTTTAAATGGATTACTTAAGCCAGCATGATTTTATCAGAGGCCAATGATTAGTCGGTACGCACATCATTACAACAGGCCAGCATATTTACTTACCATGAAGTTTGCTGACCGATGTGATGAAATGCAGGTCTGCTGCATGAACAGTCTAAAAGCAGAAGCTAACTGCTTATAAAACATTAAAGTGCGTAAGAGGTTAGGCAGCCTCCAAAAGCATCACTTCTTATTTATTGTATTACTGTTTTTTTAGAATCGCTGAGAAGATTTGAACAAAGCGCTGCAGTATGGGCACAACAACTGAGCCCCCTTTTGTACACGATTGTAACTATGTTCGGAATCTTTTGAGCAGATTGGACAAGGGCATTTTACTAAATAATTTCGGCGGGAATGAGTGTTTTTACGTGCAGTCATAGACTTCTCCAGTTCAAATGGACCGCTACAGTACACGTAAAGGCGGCATAATGCTTGTTTTAATTTCGAGAGAGGTGACATAACGTGAATAAGCCAAACCCTTTTGAACAGCATCGAATCTCAAAAAGCTTTCAAATACAGTTGGATATATGAAAAAAGTAATCATTTTCTTTAATGGTAAACCAAGTAAAGTTATCACTGTACTAAAAGGCGTGACGTCAATACGCGAAGAATATCCTAATGGAGAAGAGGTAAACCTTCAGATCATGTCAGCCGGTTTTCCCTCTTTAACAGGTGACCATGAAGTTGTCTATGTTGCATCAGATCGAGAACTTACTTCTCAGGAAATACTAGATGCAGCCCAGAAGTATCTTTAATATCCCAGATACACAGGCAATACCAGTGTAAAAAATCATAATTACAATAGCAGTGTTCATTATTACCGCCTGCTAAACGCAGGCTTTTTTTTAAGATTGCATACGATAGAATCCGTTAAATCAAAAAAACAAGTAATATTGTATATTTAACCAACACACCGCTTCATTCGGCTAATCATGCACACGAGACCCTTATGCAAATCATAAGTTACAAGGTATTAATAATTATTGAAACGAATGAGTTTGATCACCCCCCCCCTGTTCTAATTTTAAAATTCTTACATGACCGCGAATACTCAGATAAGTCTGAAAGAGGAGTTAAATTTCCAGTAAACACATACATTGGGTTGGAAAACCAAGCAGTCTTAGAGTGGGAGTCTGAAAAAGATGGTGCAGACAAGTTAAAACAAAGACTTTATGGTAAACTTAATAGAATCAGGAAATTAGAGAAAAAACCCACTACGGTTTTTTTAATGATTTCCCCTAAAGAAAAGACGCTTTCCTTTGTATCCAGACTCAAAGAGAAAAAATCACATCTACAGTGATTTAGCATAAAAAAACAGACAAGATATTGAATATGTGATGTTTTTATGGCTTATGTATTTGTCATAACTTTCTCTTGCTTCTAATTATATCTTTATGTCAATCTCTTGATAAGAGCAGCCTACCAGTATACTTAAACTCGTTCGCAAGAATAGTTTTTTAGCGTTCATTCAGTCACTTCGCAGATGATTGGTTCTGATTTATCACATTAGGGTTACCAACCATAACTCGCATTGCATTCGATGGATTTCGGAACTGAATCCCCTTCCATCTCCTTTCCGTCACATTTTTTACTGTTCGGAACGTTCGAAGATTCCTGCTGTCCAAAATATACTCTAATCAGAAAAGGTACTCATGGAAATGCTAATCACCTTTACTATCGTAGCTTTAGTTCTGGCTTTAATGACATTCAGTTTGGTAAAAATAGGAATCAGTGTATCTAACAATCCTGATTAACTGTAATATGTAGTCAAGTCTCAGTAACAGCCTTATTCACTGGGAATTTCTTATAAAGAGTGCATAATGCTACATCATAAATGATCGCCACCTTCTTTCTGTCGACGCCTTTCTCAATCAGTCGCCCTGCCTGTGCCCATTGCTCTTCTGTCAGCTTCGGGCGCCTGCCACCAATTCGCCCTTTCTCACGAGCTGCGGCTAACCCAGCGCGGGTGCGCTCCACAATTAACTCCCTCTCCATCTCGGCCAGAGCTGACATGATATGAAAGATAAACCGCCCCATTGGGCTGGAAGTGTCGATGCTGTCCGTAAGACTTTTGAAGTGGATGCCACGCTGCCGTAGTTCGTCGACCAGCAATACCAGGTTCCTCATGCTTCGCCCAAGGCGATCAAGCTTCCACACAACCAGCGTATCTCCCTCTTTCAGCGTCTTAAGAAGCTTTTTCAGCGCTGGCCTGTTAGCCACTGTTCCGCTCATTTTTTCTTCGAAAATTTGTTCACATCCTGCGCGTTCGAGCGCTTGCCGCTGAAGATCCGTATTTTGGTCATTTGTTGACACCCTTACATAGCCAATTTGCATATTTTTCACCCAATTATTTCTGCAAAAAAATCAGGTGAAGTTATCGGCCAGGCCGCTCAAGAGCAATCTATAAAACGTCGGTTTAGGAAGTAGCGCGACGAGGAACGCTTATAGCTCGTCAGGCAACATGCTTTCGGTTGGGGATTTTGGGGTTGGTTCGGCTCTCCAAAATAAGCCCACAGATGCCAGTTCATCCTTCATCAG
>NZ_JAPNMC010000015.1:0-110307 GCF_026627565.1 Enterobacter cloacae complex sp. 2022EL-00788
ACAGATTGTCTGATAAATTGTTAAAGAGCAGTGCAACGCGGCTTTCGCTCACCGTTGCGAGGTGGCGTATATTACGCTTTCCTCTTTCAGAGTCAACCCGTTATTTCAGGATTTTTTCTCTTCAACCGACCGGGTTGTTTGTGAAGTGATTCACATCCGCCGTGTCGATGGAGGCGCATTATAGGGAGTTCCCGAGCGACCGCAACAGAAAAGTTGCAAAAAAATGACTGACTGCTGTATTCCCCAGCAAAACCCCGCCTTATACCCTTTTACGCACAGAGTTATCCACAATTCATCGACGATCCCTGTGCGATCCAACGAATTGAAAGCGAAGATCCACTATACTAGCGGCAAATAATTCCCTCGCAGGTCAACCTTATGACGACACAACGTCTTCATCGTGACTGGCGCATCCCTGCAGCCGGACTCACCGTGCTGGTGTTACTCATTGCAGGTTTTGCCCTTCACGCGCACTGGAATGCTTTTCTCCAGTGGTGCCTGGCTGCCCAGATCGCCCTGCACCGTTATCTGGTGATGTATCTGTTGCAGCTTAATAACCACCAGTACAGCGGTGGGCTATGGCTGGTAACCGGCGCTTTCTTTTATGGCGTACTCCATGCCATTGGGCCAGGGCACGGCAAATTTATCGTCGCTACGTATCTCACCACCAATAAAGAGAGCCAGCTCGCGGCGCGCGTCGTACCGTTTATCGGTAGCCTGATGCAGGGCGTCAGCGCGATCTTCTTTGTCTTTATCCTGGCGGTGGGCTTAAACCTCGCATCCGGGGATATCAGCACCAGCCGGTGGTACGTCGAGAAAATCAGCGCCGTACTGATTGCCGCCTTCGGGGCGTTTATCATTTATCAGGCCTTCAAAAGCCTGCGCCCGCGCAAATTGACGATTAACACGCTCACGCCGCTTCACCAGCACGATGAGCATTGCGGCTGCGGCCATCACGGCGTGGGGGTAGATCTCGCAAAAAGCGACTGGAAAACCCGTCTGGGAGTAGTGCTGGCAATTGGCGCGCGCCCGTGCAGTGGCGCAATCATGATTCTGATGTTTTCGAATGCGCTTGGCATCATCAGCTGGGGCATTGCTGCGGTAATGACGATGTCGCTGGGCACGGCGCTGTCGATTATGGGCCTGTCGCTGGCGGTACGTTACGCCCGTGAACGCACAGTGGCCTGGTTTGGCGGCGGATCTTCCCTGAGCGGGATGGTTCCGCTGGTCAAAATTGCCGGCGGGATTGTTCTTATCCTCTTCGCGACCGTCCTGTTCCTGACGGTAATCCCCGTCAGCGCCGGCGGCGACTACATTGCCGCAGGATGCTAATAAAAGAAAACCCGCCAGCGGCGGGTTTTTTTATTACTCGTTGATTCGCGGATGCTGGTCAACAAGGCGAGAGCGTTTTTTCTGAAGCTCTTCAATCTCTGCGTCAATATCTTCAATCTTCTGCTCTACATTATCGTAGTGCTCACGCAGGATCTCTTTCGCTTCCTGAATATCGGACGCCGCGGGCGTTGCCCCTTTCAGCGGACGGTTCGCCGTCTCCTTCATGGTAATACCGGTAATCAGGCCGACCACCGCAATGACCATCAGGTAATAGGCAGGCATCATCAAATTCTGCGTGCTCTCCACCAGTGAAGCGGCAAGCGTCGGCGTCAGGCCCGCAATCAGAACGGAGATGTTAAAGGCTGCCGCCAGCGCACTGTAGCGAATATGCGTCGGGAACATTGCCGGCAACGTAGAAGCCATCACCCCGATAAAGCAGTTCAGGATCACCGCCAGCATCAGCAGACCGGCGAAAATCAGCCCCAGCACATTACTGTTAATCAGGATAAACGCCGGAATAGCCAGCGCGAACAGCGCGACGCTGCCGAGAATGATGAATGGTTTACGGCCAAAGCGGTCGCTCAGCAGACCCATAATCGGCTGCACAAACAGCATACCCACCATGATGGCGATAATAATCAGCACACCGTGGTCTTCCGAGTAGTGCAGGTTATGCGACAGGTAGCTCGGCATGTAGGTCAGCAGCATGTAATAGGTGACGTTGGTGGAGATCACCAGGCCAATACAGGTCAGCAGGCTGCGCCAGTGTTTGGTTGCAATCTCCTTGAACGACACTTTCGGGCCATCCTGCAACCCTTCGCGGTCGCCCTGCTCCAGTTTTTCTACGTGCTGCTGGAATGCAGGCGTCTCTTCCAGCGCGTGGCGCAGGTAAAGACCGATGATGCCCAGCGGCAGCGCCAGGAAGAACGGGATACGCCAGCCCCAGCTGAGGAAATTCTCTTCCCCGACCACGGTTGAGATCAGCACCACGACCCCCGCGCCCATGACGAACCCGGCAATCGAGCCAAAGTCCAGCCAGCTGCCCATAAAGCCGCGTTTACGGTCCGGAGAATACTCGGCGACAAAAATCGACGCGCCGGTATATTCGCCGCCAACGGAGAAGCCCTGTGCCATCTTACAGATCAACAGCAGAATCGGCGCCCATATGCCAATCGTGGCGTAGGAGGGAATAAGGCCGATACAGAATGTACTTATCGACATAATGACGATGGTAATAGCCAGGATCTTCTGGCGACCATATTTATCACCCAGCATGCCGAAGAAAAGGCCACCGAGAGGGCGAATAAGGAAGGGAACAGAGAACGTACCCAGCGCGGCAATCATCTGCAGGCTGGGATCGGCACCAGGGAAGAACACTTTACCAAGCGCGTAGGCAACAAAGCCGTAGACGCCAAAATCGAACCACTCCATCGCATTACCGAGCGAGGCCGCCGTAATCGCTTTGCGCAGCTTAGCGTCATCAATAATGGTGACATCGCGCAGCGTGATGGGTTTAACCTTTTTCCTTCTAAGCATAGCTTTCCTCGTAGACTCAGCCCCGTCCGTTTCACAGCGTATTTAGCACTCTGTGAACCAGGGATCCGCTCCATGCGAATCTCCTTATTCAAGCGTAGCAGGTTTACTTACATTGACGTTTTACGTCGATACAACCGAACCTGTTGACGCCTGTCTGGGCAGTTAATGACCTTTTTACCCTACCAGCGTTTATATATGTGATCAACTTCACATATATTTTTCGCGTTCGTAAACTGGCTTCAGCTTTTGTCAATTCCCGAGAATTAAGGTCATTCGCAATCTCCTTCCCGAAGAGATCTTCACGGGCGTTATTATTCCTTTCAAAACCAAAAGCAATCACATTTCTTCACATCGAATTTACACAAAATTTAATAATTAACAGCGGGAAACGCGGTTTACATTGAATATGTGACGAAGATAACTAAAACACTGTTTTATTTTCATTGAATCGCAATTCCAAAGATCGCATCATAAATCCGAACACGATTTCTCAACGGCTTTCAAGCGAAGTCTGCATAAAAGCCAGTATTTCGCTTTACAGCATAAGTGACCAATTAACTGGCCTGTCCATAAGCCAATTAGTTGAATTTATTGAGCTATTTTTTTAAAGCTTTCCGCCAGCCAAGCGGGCGAGATGTGAGGGTTAATGATGAAGATTAAAGCAACAATAGAACGCATCCCTGGTGGGATGATGCTGGTCCCGCTGGTACTTGGTGCGATATTAAATACGCTGGCTCCGAACACCGGCGCTTATTTTGGTGGTTTTACAAAAGGAATGATTACCGGAACGGTACCGATTCTGGCCGTCTGGTTCTTTTGCATCGGCGCGTCTATTAACTTACGTGCAACAGGTACGGTATTACGTAAATCGGGGACGCTGGTTATTACTAAAATAGCGGTCGCCTGGGTTGTTGCCATGGTCTGCGCGATGTTCATTCCGGAGAATGGGATCCAGACCGGATTCTTCGCCGGGTTATCCGTTCTGGCGATTGTCTCAGCGATGGATATGACCAACGGCGGTCTGTATGCCAGCCTGATGAATCAATACGGCACCAAAGAAGAGTCCGGCGCGTTCGTGCTGATGTCCCTGGAGTCGGGTCCGTTGATGACCATGCTGATCCTGGGCTCTGCGGGCCTCGCCTCCTTTGAACCTCACCACTTTGTCGGCGCAATTCTGCCATTCCTGATCGGCTTCGCGCTGGGTAACCTCGATCACGATCTGCGCGATTTCTTCAGCAAAGCTACGCCGGTGCTGATCCCATTCTTCGGTTTCGCGCTGGGCAATACCATCAACCTGAACGTGATCCTGGAAACCGGCCTGCTGGGCATTGTGCTGGGCGTGGCAGTTATCATCATCACGGGTATTCCGCTGATTATTGCAGACCGCGTAATCGGGGGAGGCAACGGAACGGCAGGCGTGGCCGCCTCGTCAGCAGCGGGCGCAGCGGTAGCCAACCCGGTGATTATTGCCCAGATTAACCCGGCCTTCGAACCGGTTGCGGCCTCCGCCACAGCTCTGGTTGCCGCCAGCGTGATTGTGACCGCAATTCTGGTGCCTATCATCACGGCGCTGTACGCCAGACGCTTTGGACAGGTTCCGGAGACTCAGGCTGAGCCAAAAGCGGTAGAAATGCACCACTGATCCTGTCGCCCCCTCTTCCCAACGAGGGGGCATCTCACGCGCCAAAAATCTCCTCCACCATGCCATCTACCAGCCGTTTTGCCGAACAGAGCCTCGGCATACCCAACGCAACCGTCTGCCAGCTCTGCGTCACCGACCAGCACAGCGGGTGGTTATCCGCCTGACACCAGTCCCCCAGCCAGCCCAGCATGTCTTTATAATCCGTCAGATCGGGAGAAGCGGGCGTCGTCAGCCATTGATGATAAAAATGGCGGGTCGTGGGAGAGGCATTAATCCCCTGCGCCAGATAGTTAGCCGCCATGCTGCGCAGGTTATCCTTAAGCATTGCCGCCACATCGTGATTTGCCAGGCGGCAGGCATCGCCAAAGGCGCCCCAGCGCAGCTCCTCCAGGACAATATAGCAGCGGCCAGCCAGCGACCAGCCGTCATACTGCCCGGCCCGCCAGCGGGTAAAGATTTGCTCGCTGTGCTCCCCTGCCTGAACCATCAGGCCGCGCTGGGCAAGCGCTTTCTCTTTATAGGCGGCACGCTGGCTGAAATGAGCGGAGAGCGCCTCGTACTGCTGTAACACTCCGGGAGACTGAGGAAGGCGTGGATTAGCCTGCTGGCGCAGGGCTACCAGCCTGTCGGTCATACGGGTCAGCGCCAGGTGCCCGGGATCGAGCATACCGGCCAGCTTCTCCGCCAGCCCCATCCGTAATGCTGCATTTTCGTTGAGCATTCCCGCCATGGCCCACGCCCGCAGCCGGGCGTGCATAATGATTTCCTGCGTCAAACGCTCACGAAACTGCAGCTGCTGTGGCCCGGAGAGGGAATGACGCGCAGCATCCACCCCCTGCACCAGATCGACCATAAATTTGGGATGAATACACTCCAGCGTCCGCCCGGGACCGTCCAGTAGCCGTGTTGTCATGGTTGCTCTGCCGCGAATAAGGTTTGAATATCATCGCGTAACAGTCGGGTATCTTCCTGAATCCACGCCGCTGTGGTCATACTTTGCTTCAGCTGCTGGCTAAGCGCCCGGGTTGAACGCTCATTTTGCTGCCGCACGGCAAGGCTATCACGCAAGCTTTCCTGTAAACCGGTCAGGCATAACGAAAATTCCGCAAAGAACGTTGCCATACCCGCCGTAACAGAAACATCGACCTGCGCAGCCAAAGCTTTACGGATTTGATCGCAAAAGCGATCGGTATGCTGCGTAAAGTTGTCACGAAGCTGAGCGATGTTGATGACGTATCGTGTGCGGGTCACCACATATTCCTCCCAGCCCCAGGACGGATTATTGAGCCAGCGCGAGACGGTCTCCCGCATGCTGCCCGTCCCTGAAGGCCGATCGGCTGGAGGGGTGTCCCGCACAATGGCATCATTAAACAGCCCGCGCGTATTGAAATTAAGCTGGTTCGCCTGAAACGCCGGAAAGCTGATCCGCGCCCGAAAACCGGCATGGCTGAGCTGTTCTTTAATTCGCGTCTCGATGGGGCGTATGGCCTCGTTCAGCGAGCGGGCCAGCGTGGACTCCAGCTGATCGAAGCGTAGCGCCAGCTCCCGGCTAATCCTGCTCTGCGCATCCAGCACGATCGGTTCGCATGACGATCTGATCTTATTCAGCAAAATCTGCGCCTGTCCTTCATCTTCAAGCACCAGCTGCTGGATCCCGTCCGCGTCGTCTGCATGCGTGCAGGCTGACTCTCGTCCTGCTAAATCAAGAAGATAAGGACGGCTAAAAATGTCGCCTAGCGCCTGCCGAAGCTCTTCTTTCTGGCGAAGCAGGAACGCATCCGCTGCGTTGAGGGCTTCTTCGACTTCATGCTGCACCTCATCGCTTACCGCGCTCTGCCGCTGCCTGAGCATCGCCATATCCTCTTCCAGACGGGCAATATTCAGCTCCAGTTCGTCAAAGGCAACGGTCAGCCCCTGATGGCGAAAGTCCAGGTACTCTCGGGCGTTTTGCGCGTAATTGAGCAGCTTATGCGAAGCCGAACGCAGCGCGAACAGCGAGGCGTTGGCGTAAGCCGCGTAAATCAGCCTGCGGATCGGTTGCTCAAACAGCGAATCTTCCCACAGCAGATCTGCCGCGTGGCGAATATGATCGATATCGTCCAGATCCGCCGTTCGCCAGCGTCGGCCCAGCGCGGCCTCGGCAAAATCCTGTACCCAGCGCTGATCCTGATGATCGGGAAGCCGCCCGTGGGCGTTTATCTCATAGCGGGCGCGGTTCGCCAGATAGGCCCACATGGATGAAACGGGGTAAATCTGCCCAGGCGAAATATTCCCCTTCATCAGCGTGCCGGAGATCATCGCCCGCACCTGCTCAGCATCATCGCTGTTACGATCTTTCTGATCGAACTTATTAACCAGGGCATAAAGCGGCACGGATTTTCCCGCCGCCGAAACCGCCTGACGAACCTCTGCATCCGAAATGGATTTGAGCTGGGTATAGTCCATTACCGCCAGCACGGCGGAGGCGCGCGCCAGCTGCTCACTGAGCATTTTTTGCAGATGCGGCTGACCGGCCTCGTTCGGCCCCGGCGTGTCGAGCAGCGTCAGCTGGCCAAGGTGCGCATCCAGTCCGGCGAGGTGCACAAACTCCACCTCAATCACCGGAATATTTTCAATCGCCGCATACTCGGAAAACGGAAACTCCACGCCCAGCGCCTGGGAAAGGCGCACCAGATCGTTCAGGCTTTTCAGGCAGTGAAAGATAGGCTCTGCGCCCAGATGATGTTTTTCAAACGCCTCGCCTTTTTCGATGCGCGCCAGCAGCGTGTTCATGTCCTTGTCTATTTCCAGACGCCGCGCCAGCTTGCCGCGATCTTTATCGGACAATTTTTTCTGCAGCTGAGAAATCAGGATATCAATGGGCGAAACGTGCAAAAAATGGAGAACCGGCTCCTTCTGGCCCGGCGTATGGCGGATTAGCGTGGGAAGCGCCGTCATCGGACGATTGCGATTGGGCAGCACCTCGGTGCCCACAATGGCATTGATGGTGGTCGATTTCCCCGCTTTCATGGTGCCAACAATCGCCAGCACCATTTCGAGGCGGGTTATTTTGCGTAATTCATTATTCAGCATCGCCTGCTGTGCATCGACGCCACGCGCGCTGAAATGTAATGGCAAAACGTTGTTATTAATGCCGCTCATCGCAGCGGCTGTACTATCCAGCTTAGCTATCGGTATTGATTTTAATGAAGCAAGATTGTTCAGCGCGAGCTGCAACAAACGTTCGGCTTCCTGGCTTAATTCAAATATGGTCTGTGTGTGCATGATAAAAGCCTTTCCTTAACGCAAATTTATTACTTTTATTAAGCCACTTTTTTTAATTATGCTTTTCAGGCTTATATGACCACGTATGGAAAACATGTTCATTTAATACAACGTACTGAAGGCAATGGAAATTTAATTCCCATTGTTGTAACGCGTGTAAAGCATCCCCTGGCCAGAAAGCCAAAAGCGAATAGACAGAGCTCATTTTCAGAAAACTTCAGGATATATCACCGTTATTTACCCACCAAAAAAGAGAGGTATTCCCCGTCACCAAAAGGTGTATAGGTTAAGAGAAGATGGATAAATAACGGCTTGTGGCTTCACCTTATCCGAAATGACACAGCGTAGCAATTTGCTGTAATAAAATATTCGATATCGTTAGCATCATTACCATCGCTGCCGTTAGGGGCTTAAGCTTCCCTTAAATGACTGACGATACCTCTCACCCGGCAGCATTGATACGCTATTTTTATAAGATAATATCACCGACAAAAGTGGGGATTTGCGCTATACTCGCTGCCTTTTTCGGCATCCTGCCGTCATTTGCTGGCATTTTCCAGCGTGTTAACACTTTTGAGGATACCAACATGCAACTTCCACACTGCCCGAAATGCAATTCTGAATACACCTATGAAGACAATGGCATGTTCATTTGCCCGGAATGCGCCCATGAATGGAATGATGCGGAGCCTGCACCGGACAGCGATACGCTGATTGCGAAAGACGCAAACGGCAACCTGCTGGCAGACGGCGACAGCGTTACCGTAGTAAAAGATCTGAAGGTTAAAGGCAGTTCTTCCATGCTGAAGATTGGTACCAAGGTGAAAAACATCCGTCTGGTGGAAGGCGATCATAATATCGACTGCAAAATTGACGGCTTTGGTCCTATGAAGCTGAAATCTGAATTTGTGAAAAAGAACTGATTTACCCGCCCGGTCGCGCTTCGCTCACCGGGCTGACGGGTACTACACTTAACGGGCTTCTCTTACCTGAGGTAATGATTATGCCCTTAAGTCCCTACGTCTCCTTCGCCGGCAACTGTGCAGAAGCCACCGCCTTCTATCAGCAGGCCGTCGGCGCAGAACTTCTCTATAAAATCACCTTCGGTGAAATGCCAAAAGACGAAAACAGCGATGAAGGCTGTCCGTCGGGCATGAACTTCCCGGACTCCGCCATCGCCCACTCTAACGTTCGCATTGCCGGCAGCGATATCATGATGAGCGACGGGCTGCCGCCGGGCAGCAGCGCGCAGTATGCCGGATTCACGCTGGTGCTCGACACCCAGGACGTGTCGGAAGGCAAACGCTGGTTCGACAACCTCGCCGATGGCGGCACTATCGAAATGGCCTGGCAGGAAACCTTCTGGGCGCACGGATTCGGCACAGTGACCGACAAATACGGCGTACCGTGGATGATTAACGTCGTTAAGCAACAGCAACCGTCCCAGGCCGGATAAGCGCTGCGCATCCGGCAACCGCGCCCGGTGACGCCTGGCTCACCGGGCCTGGCGTGGCTGTCATCAAACTCCGCACAACTCTTCAAATTCCCGCAACCAACACTTAACCCAAATGTCACATTGATGCGCCAGCATGAGGCCACATTTATCGTGAGGCCCAGCACATGCAAACTGTCATCCGCGTCGAGAAACTGAGCAAGACCTTCAATCACAACAGGGCGCTGCATGCCGTTGATCTGACCGTCCAGCAGGGCGAAATGGTAGCGCTGCTGGGGCCGTCTGGTTCAGGTAAATCCACCCTTCTGCGCCACTTAAGCGGCCTCATCACCGGTGATAAAACGCCGGAAAGCCACGTTGAGCTGCTGGGTAACACCGTACAGCGCGCGGGCCGCCTGGCGAGCGATATCCGTAAAAGCCGCGCCCGCACGGGCTGCATCTTCCAGCAGTTCAACCTGGTATACCGCCTGACGGTGCTGGAGAACGTGCTGATTGGCGCGCTCGGCAGCACCCCGTTCTGGCGCACCTGCCTGCGCTGGTTCTCCCCGTCCCAGAAGCAAGACGCCTTACGGGCGCTGACCCGCGTCGGCATGGCCCATTTCGCCCACCAGCGTGTTTCTACCCTGTCCGGTGGGCAACAGCAGCGCGTGGCCATTGCCCGCGCCCTGATGCAGAAAGCGAAAATCATTCTGGCCGATGAGCCTATCGCCTCGCTGGATCCGGAATCGGCCCGCATCGTGATGGAAACCCTGAGCGACATCAACAAGCACGACGGCATCACCGTGGTGGTAACGCTGCATCAGGTGGATTACGCCCTGCGCTACTGCGAGCGGATCGTTGCCCTGCGTCAGGGGCATGTCTTCTTCGATGGCGCCAGCCACCAGTTTGATAACGAACGTTTTGATCGTCTCTACCGCAGCGTAAACCGCGTCGAAGAGCGCGCGCAGGCTGCTTAACGTCCGCATAACGAGGAATGGAAATGAACTACAAAGCCGTTGCCGCGCTGGCCTTTACCAGCATGTTCAGCATCAGCACCCTGCTAAGCCCGGCGTACGCCGAGGAACAGGAAAAAGCGCTGAACTTCGGCATCATTTCGACGGAATCACAGCAAAACCTGAAGCCGCAGTGGGAACCGTTCCTGAAGGACATGGAAACCAAACTGGGGATCAAAGTGAATGCCTTCTTCGCCCCGGACTACGCGGGCATTATCCAGGGGATGCGCTTCAATAAAGTGGATATCGCCTGGTACGGCAACCTCTCCGCCATGGAAGCGGTGGACCGCGCCAACGGTCAGGTTTTTGCCCAGACCGTTGCGGCAGATGGCTCCCCGGGCTACTGGAGCGTGCTGATCGTTAACAAAGACAGCCCGATCAACAACCTCAGCGACATGATCGCCAAACGCAAAGCGCTGACGTTTGGTAACGGCGACCCGAACTCGACGTCTGGCTTCCTCGTGCCTGGCTACTATGTCTTCGCGAAAAACAACATCTCCGCCAGCGATTTCAAACGCACGGTGAACGCCGGGCACGAAACCAACGCGCTGGCCGTGGCGAACGGGCAGGTGGACGTCGCCACCAACAACACCGAAAACCTCGACAAGCTGAAGACCTCCGCGCCGGACAAGCTGAAGGCGCTGAAGGTCATCTGGAAATCACCGCTGATCCCCGGCGACCCGATCGTGTGGCGCAAAAATCTCTCCGAAGGCACCAAGGACAAGGTCTACGACTTCTTCATGAACTACGGCAAAACGCCGGAAGAGAAAGGGGTTCTGGAGCGTCTGGGCTGGGCACCGTTCCGTGCCTCAAGCGATCTGCAGCTGGTCCCGATTCGCCAGCTGGCGCTGTTTAAACAGATGCAGGGCGTGAAGGATAACGCGGGTCTGAAGGAAGAGGAGAAGACCAGCAAAGTGTCGGAAATTAAGGCGCAGCTGGAAGATCTCGACCGTCTGACCGCCGCGCTGAGCGCCATGACCAGCGTGAATAAAGCGGTGCAGTAACGTTTTTCTACCCCTCACCCTAACCCTCTCCCCATAGGGGAGAGGGGACTGCCCGGTGCGGTCTTTTCCCCCTCGCCCCTTTGGGGAGAGGGTCGGGGTGAGGGGACATAAACCAACGGAGTTATCATGCAAACCATCACTCTCCCACCGCCAAAACGCAGCTGGTTCTCGCTCATAAGCTGGGCCATTCTGCTGGCGGTGCTCGTTATCTCCTGGAAGGGGGCGGAGATGGATCCGCTGCTGCTCTTCAAGGATTCCGGCAACATGGCCACCTTCGCCGCCGACTTCTTCCCGCCGGACTTCAGCCAGTGGCAGGACTACCTCGGTGAAATGGCGATCACGCTGCAAATCGCCGTCTGGGGCACCGCCCTCGCCGTGATCCTCTCCATTCCGTTTGGCCTGATGAGCGCCGAAAACATCGTGCCGTGGTGGGTATACCAGCCCATGCGCCGCCTGATGGACGCCTGCCGCGCCATCAACGAAATGGTCTTTGCGATGCTGTTCGTGGTGGCCGTCGGCCTCGGTCCGTTCGCGGGCGTGATGGCGCTGTTCATCCACACCACCGGCGTGCTTTCCAAGCTGCTCTCGGAAGCGGTCGAAGCCATCGAGCCTGGCCCGGTGGAAGGCATCCGCGCGACCGGAGCGAACAAAATCGAAGAGATCCTCTACGGCGTGCTGCCGCAGGTCATGCCGCTGCTCATCTCATACTCTCTGTACCGCTTTGAGTCCAACGTCCGCTCCGCCACCGTTGTCGGCATGGTCGGCGCAGGCGGGATTGGCGTCACCCTGTGGGAAGCGATTCGCGGTTTCCAGTTCCAGCAAACCTGTGCGCTGATGGTGCTTATCATCGTCACCGTCAGCCTGCTGGATTTCCTTTCTCAACGTTTGCGTAAGCACTTCATCTGAGAAGCGAGGCTTTGTTTTATATGCACTTATCCAGACATCCGACCAGTTACCCCACCCGCTGGCAAGAGATTGCGGCAAAGCTCGAAGTGGAGCTGCGCACGCACTACCGCTGCGGTGACTACCTGCCCGCCGAGCAGCAGCTTGCCGACCGCTACGAGGTCAATCGTCATACCCTGCGCCGCGCCATCGACCAGCTGGTGGAGCGCGGCTGGGTGCAGCGTCGCCAGGGCGTGGGCGTGCTGGTGCTGATGCGCCCGTTCGACTATCCGCTCAATGCGCAGGCGCGCTTTAGCCAGAACCTGCTGGACCAGGGCAGCCATCCCACCAGCGAAAAGCTGCTCTCGGTACTGCGCCCGGCCTCCAGCCACGTAGCCGACGCGCTGGGGATCCAGGAGGGCGACAACGTCGTTCATCTGCGCACGTTGCGCCGGGTAAACGGCGTGGCGGTGTGCCAGATCGACCACTACTTCGCCGATCTCACCCTCTGGCCGGTGCTGCAACATTTTGCCAGCGGTTCCCTGCACGACTTCCTTCAGGACGCCACCGGCATTGCCCTCAAACGCACCCAGACGCGCATCAGCGCCCGCCGCGCGCAGGCGAAAGAGAGCAAGGTGCTGGAAATTCCCAACATGGCCCCGCTGCTCTGCGTGCGCACCCTCAACCACCGTGACGGCGACATCAACGCAACGGAATACTCCGTCAGCCTGACCCGCGCCGACATGATCGAATTTACCATGGAGCACTGAATGCACTTCGACACCGCCACCCGTCAGCGCTGGATGCGCGTGCTGGCCCACAGCCAGCCTGCCGCGCTGCACAGCCGCATGAAAGCGCTCGGCCTGACGCCGGACTACGACACCATTCGCGCGCCGGAAATTGGCCTGGTACAAATTCAGGCGCGCATGGGCGGCACCGGCGAGCGCTTCTTCGCCGGTGACGCCACCCTTACCCGCGCGGCAATCCGCCTGCACAGCGGCACGCTGGGTTACAGCTATGTGCTCGGCCGCGATAAACCGCACGCCGAGCGCTGCGCGGTAATCGACGCGCTTTTACAGGAACAGCCGCATTTTCAGACGTTAATGGAAACCCTTATTGCCCCGCTGGAAGCCGACCGCGCCGCACGCATTGCCGCGCGTCAGGCCGAGGTGAACACCAGCCGGGTCGACTTCTTTACGCTCGTTCGCGGAGATAACGCATGACGCTTCAACCTGCTTTTACCCTTGCCGTTCAGGATGCCCAACAGAGTTTCCGTCGTCTGCTGAAGGCCATGAGCGAGCCCGGGGTGATCGTTTCGCTGCACCAGCTTTCGCAGGGCTGGCTGCCGCTGAACCTCGCCTCCACCAGCGTGCTGCTGACCCTGGCCGACAACGACACCCCGGTGTGGCTGTCGGGCGCGTTACTGAACGATATCGCCAGCCAGAACCTGCGTTTTCACACCAGCGCACCGCTGGTCGATCGGCCCCAGCAGGCGGTCTTTGCCGTGGCCGACGAGCAAATCAGCCATGAGCAGCTGAATGCCCTGAGCGAAGGCAGTGCCGTCGCCCCTGAAACCAGCGCCACGCTGATTTTGCAGGTCTCCAGCCTGAGCGGCGGGCGCATGCTGCGCCTGACCGGTGCAGGTATTGCCGACGAACGCATGGTCGCGCCACGTCTGCCGGAGTGCATTATTCACGAGCTGACCGAGCGCCCGCATCCGTTCCCGCTGGGCATTGACCTGATCCTGACCTGCGGCGAGCGCCTGCTGGCGATCCCGCGGACCACTCACGTGGAGGTGTGCTGATGTACGTAGCCGTCAAAGGAGGCGAGAAGGCGATCGCCGCCGCCCATGCGTTGCAGGAGCACAGACGACGGGGTGATGAACAGCTTCCCGAGCTCAGCGTCGCCCAGATTGAGCAGCAGCTAAACCTGGCCGTCGACCGGGTGATGACCGAAGGCGGCGTGGCCGACCGCGAGCTTGCAGCGCTGGCGCTGAAGCAGGCCAGCGGCGATAACGTCGAAGCCATCTTTCTGCTGCGCGCCTGGCGCACCACCGTTCCCCGCCTTGCGGTCAGCGAGCCGGTGAACACGGCGGAGATGCGCCTGGAGCGCCGCATTTCTGCCGTTTATAAAGATATTCCCGGCGGCCAGCTGCTTGGCCCGACTTATGACTATACCCATCGCCTGCTGGACTTCACCCTGCTGGCGAACGGCGAAGCCCCAACGCTCAGCACGTCAGACGCCGGGCAGGAACCATCTCCGCACGTCTTCAGCCTGCTGGCAAACCAGGGGCTGGCGAAGGCGGAAGAAGATACGGGCGCACAGCCCGACGACATCACCCGCACGCCGCCGGTTTACCCCTGCTCGCGCTCGTCCCGCCTGCAGCAGCTGATGCGCGGCGACGAAGGCTACCTGCTGGCGCTCGCCTACTCTACCCAGCGCGGCTACGGGCGCAACCACCCGTTCGCGGCGGAGATCCGCAGCGGCTATATCGACGTTGAAATCGTGCCGGAAGAGCTGGGTTTTGCGGTGAACGTCGGCGAACTGCTGATGACCGAGTGCGAAATGGTCAACGGCTTTGTCGCGCCAGAAAATGAAGATCCGCATTTTACCCGCGGCTACGGCCTGGTGTTTGGCTTCGGCGAACGCAAGGCGATGGCAATGGCGCTGGTTGACCGCGCCCTGCAGGCGCCGGACTACGGCGAACCTGTCTCCGGCCCGGCGCAGGACGAGGAGTTCGTGCTGGCCCACGCGGATAACGTCGAGGCCGCGGGCTTTGTCTCGCACCTCAAGCTGCCGCACTACGTCGATTTCCAGGCCGAACTGGAACTGCTGAAACGCCTGCAACGGGAGCGCGCCAATGGCTAACTTAAGCGGCTACAACTTTGCCTATCTGGATGAGCAAACCAAACGCATGATCCGCCGCGCCATCTTAAAAGCGGTCGCGATCCCCGGCTACCAGGTGCCGTTCGGCGGCCGTGAAATGCCGATGCCCTACGGCTGGGGGACGGGCGGCATCCAGCTTACCGCCAGCGTCATTGGCGAGGCGGACGTGCTGAAGGTCATCGACCAGGGCGCGGACGACACCACCAACGCCGTATCGATTCGCAACTTCTTTAAGCGCGTAACGGGGGTGAACACCACCGAAAAAACCGAAGACGCGACGCTGATCCAGACCCGGCACCGCATCCCGGAGACCCCGCTGACGGAAGATCAGATTTTGATTTACCAGGTGCCGATCCCGGAGCCGCTGCGCTTTATCGAGCCGCGCGAAACCGAAACCCGCACCATGCACGCGCTGGAGGAGTACGGGATCATGCAGGTCAAGCTCTATGAAGATATCGCCCGCTTCGGCCACATCGCCACCACCTACGCCTATCCGGTGAAGGTGAACGGTCGCTACGTGATGGACCCGTCGCCGATCCCGAAATTCGATAACCCGAAGATGGACATGATGCCCGCCCTGCAGCTCTTTGGCGCCGGGCGCGAAAAACGCATCTACGCCGTCCCGCCCTGGACGCGCGTCGAAAGCCTGGATTTTGACGATCACCCGTTTACGGTGCAGGAGTGGGACGAGCCGTGCGCCATCTGCGGCTCGACGCACAGCTATCTGGATGAAGTGGTGCTGGACGACACGGGCAAACGGATGTTTGTCTGCTCCGACACCGATTACTGCCGCCAACAGAGCGAGGCGAACGCCCAATGAAACCGCTGCTTTCGGTTAATAACCTGACCCATCTTTATGCGCCGGGAAAAGGCTTCAGCGACGTGTCGTTTGAGCTGTGGCCGGGCGAAGTGCTGGGCATTGTCGGCGAGTCCGGCTCCGGCAAAACCACCCTGCTGAAGTCTGTCTCCGCGCGCCTGACGCCGCAGAACGGCGACATTTTGTATGAAGGCAGGTCGCTGTACGGCATGAGCGAAGCCGAGCGCCGCCGCCTGCTGCGCACCGAGTGGGGCGTGGTGCACCAGCACCCGATGGACGGCCTGCGCCGCCAGGTATCGGCGGGAGGCAACATCGGCGAACGGCTGATGGCCACCGGCGCGCGCCACTACGGCAGCATCCGCGCTACGGCGCAGCGCTGGCTTGAAGAGGTTGAGATCCCCGCCTCGCGCATCGACGACCTGCCCACCACCTTCTCCGGCGGCATGCAGCAGCGTTTACAGATCGCCCGCAACCTGGTCACTCATCCGAAGCTGGTGTTTATGGATGAGCCCACCGGTGGGCTGGACGTCTCGGTGCAGGCGCGCCTGCTCGACCTGCTGCGCGGTCTGGTGGTGGAGCTGAACCTTGCCGTGGTGATTGTCACCCACGATCTGGGCGTTGCGCGCCTGCTGGCGGACCGCCTGCTGGTGATGAAGCAGGGCCAGGTGGTGGAAAGTGGTCTAACCGACCGCGTGCTCGACGATCCACATCATCCGTATACCCAACTGCTGGTGTCATCTGTTTTGCAGAACTGATGCTCATTCGCCGGGTGGCGCTGCGCTTACCCGGCAAGTCGATTCGCGAGGCCAAAATGATTCACGTTGAAAATGTCAGTAAGACCTTTGTGCTCCATCAGCAAAACGGCGTGCGCCTGCCGGTGCTGCAAAACGCCTCCCTGGACGTCAGCAAGGGCGAATGCGTGGTGCTGCACGGCCACTCCGGCAGCGGCAAATCCACCCTGCTGCGCTCCCTGTACGCCAACTATCTGCCGGACGAAGGCCATATCCGCATACGCCATAACGAAGAGTGGGTCGATCTGGTGCAGGCCCCGGCGCGCAAGGTGCTGGAAGTGCGCCGCTCGACGATCGGCTGGGTCAGCCAGTTTCTGCGGGTGATCCCGCGGATCTCCGCCCTGGACGTAGTGATGCAGCCCCTGCTTGACCTCGGCGTGCCGCGGGAAACCTGCGTCGCCAAAGCGTCCAGCCTGCTCGCGCGCCTCAACGTGCCGGAGCGCCTGTGGCACCTCGCCCCGTCAACCTTTTCCGGCGGCGAGCAGCAGCGCGTGAACATCGCGCGCGGCTTTGTCGTCGACTACCCAATTTTACTGCTGGATGAACCTACCGCCTCACTCGACGGTAAAAACAGCGCAGCGGTGATGGAGCTGATCGAACAGGCCAAAGCGCGCGGGGCGGCGATCGTCGGGATCTTCCACGACGACGCCGTACGCAACCGCGTGGCGGACAGGCTGCATCCGATGGGGGCAAACGCATGATTATCAATAACGTCAGGCTGGTGCTGGAAAACGAGGTTGTGGAGGGTTCGGTCGACGTCCGGGACGGCGTCATCCGCTCGTTTGCCGAAACCCAGAGCCGCTCCCCCGAGGCGATGAACGGCGAAGGCGGCTGGCTGCTGCCGGGGCTGATCGAACTGCATACCGATAATCTCGATAAATTCTTCACACCACGCCCGAAGGTGGACTGGCCCGCCCATTCGGCGATGAGCAGCCACGACGCGCTGATGGTCGCCAGCGGCATCACTACCGTACTGGATGCGGTAGCGATTGGCGACGTGCGCGACGGCGGCGATCGCCTGGAAAATCTGGAGAAGATGATTAACGCCGTGGAAGAGACGCAAAAACGCGGCCTCAACCGCGCCGAGCACCGTCTGCACCTGCGCTGCGAATTGCCGCACCACACCACCCTGCCGCTGTTTGAAAAACTGGTTGGCCGCGATCCGGTCTCGCTGGTCTCCCTGATGGATCACTCGCCGGGGCAGCGCCAGTTCGCCAACATAGAGAAATATCGGGAATACTATCAGGGCAAATACGCCCTCAGCGATGCGGAGATGGCGCGCTACGAAGAGGAGCAGCTTCAGCTTGCGGCGCGGTGGTCGCAGCCGAACCGACTTTCGATTGCCGCAATGTGCCGTGACCGCAATATCGCGCTGGCCAGCCATGACGACGCCACGCACGACCACGTGCGTGAATCCCACCAGCTTGGCAGCGTCATAGCCGAATTTCCCACCACCTTCGAGGCGGCAGAAGCCTCGCGTAAGCACGGTATGAACGTGCTGATGGGCGCGCCGAACGTCGTGCGCGGCGGTTCGCACTCCGGCAACGTGGCGGCAAGTTCGCTCGCCTCCCTCGGCCTGCTGGATATCCTCTCTTCCGATTACTACCCCGCCAGCCTGCTGGATGCGGCCTTCCGCGTGGCGGACGACGAGGAGAACAGCTTCACCCTGCCGCAGGCGATTCGCCTGGTGACGAAAAACCCGGCCACCGCGCTTCACCTTCACGATCGCGGGGAAATCGCCGAAGGCAAGCGGGCCGATCTGGTGCTGGCCCACCGTAAGGGCGAACACGTACATATCGACCACGTCTGGCGTCAGGGAAAAAGGGTGTTTTGATGGGGAGATTAATCTGGCTAATGGGCCCGTCCGGCTCCGGTAAAGACAGCCTGCTGTCGGCGTTACGGCAGCGGGAACATTCACAGCTGCTGGTGGCGCACCGCTACATTACGCGCGCCGCCAACGCCGGAAGCGAGAACCATATCGCCCTGAGCGAGCAGGAGTTTTTTACCCGCGCCGGGCAAAACCTGCTGGCGCTCAGCTGGCACGCCAACGGCTTTTACTATGGCGTGGGCATTGAGATCGATCTCTGGCTGCACGCGGGGTTCGACGTGCTGGTTAACGGCTCGCGGGCGCATCTCCCGCAGGCTCGCGCCCGTTACGAAACGGCGCTGCTGCCGATCTGTTTACAGGTTTCTCCGGGCGTTCTGCGCAGCAGGCTGCAAAACCGGGGACGCGAGAACGCGCGCGAGATAGATGAGCGGCTGGCGCGCGCGGCGCGCTACGCCCCGTCCGGGTGTCACGTCCTCAATAACGACGGAAGTTTGCTACAGTCAGTCGAGACCTTTCTATCCCTTATCCGCCAGAAGGAGAGACAGCATGCCTGACTGCCAGCTTCGCCCCGCCTCGGCCGAGGATGCACAGAGCGTTTACGCCCTTATCTGCGAGCTTAAGCAGTGTGAATTCGATCGCCAGGCGTTTCACGCCGGATTTCTTGCCAACCTTCAGGATCACAATATGCGCTACCAGCTTGCCGAGCTGGACGGGCAGGTCATCGGCATGATCGGCCTGCACATGCAGTTTCACCTGCACCACGCCCGCTGGATCGGCGAGATCCAGGAGCTGGTCGTGATGCCGCAGGCGCGCGGGCTGAAGGTGGGCAGTCAGCTGCTCGCCTGGGCAGAAGATTTCGCGCGACAGGCCGGCGCCGAGCTGACCGAGCTCTCCACCAGCGTGAAGCGCGTGGACGCACATCGTTTTTACGTTCGTGAAGGATACACGCAAAGCCATTTCCGATTCACCAAACCGCTGTAGAGGTGCGCCATGAGTCTGACGATCGCGTTAACGGGTACCGGAGGCGCGCAGCTGGTGCCGGTTTTTGGCTGCGACTGCGCGGCGTGCCGCCGGGCGCGTTTGCAGGAGAATTATCGTCGTCGCCCCTGCAGCGCGGCCGTTAAGTTCAACGATGCGGTCACCTTGCTTGACGCGGGGATCCCGCACCTGATGGACGACTGGCCTGCGGGCAGCTTCCAGCAGTTTTTGCTTACCCATTATCATATGGATCACGTTCAGGGGCTGTTCCCCCTGCGCTGGGGCGTGGGCGCGACGATTCCGGTCTACGGGCCGCCTGACGACGCAGGCTGCGACGACCTGTTTAAACATCCTGGCCTACTGGATTTCAGCCACACGGTCGAGCCGTTTGTGACGTTTGAGCTACAGGGTCTGCGGGTCACGCCGCTGCCGCTCAACCATTCAAAGCTTACCTTTGGTTATCTGCTGGAGTCTGCCCACAGCCGGGTGGCGTGGCTTTCGGATACCGCCGGCCTGCCGGATAAAACGGTGAAGTTCCTGCTCAACAACCAGCCGCAGGCGATGATTATCGACTGTAGCCATGAACCGCGCCCACAGACGCCGCCCAACCATTGCGATTTAAACACCGTGATTGCGCTGAACGAGGTGATTGGCTGTCCGCAGGTGATCCTGACGCATATCAGCCATCAGTTTGACGTGTGGATGATGGATAACCCGCTGCCGGACGGCATCGAAGCGGGATATGACGGGATGGTACTGGTGCTGGATTAGGTTATCTCCCTCTCCCGCGGGAGAGGGCAACAGGCTGTCCTTACCACCGTTCGTAATCCTCTTCCAGCCTGCGTTCATCCTCTTCTAGCCGACGTCGGTCATCATCCAGCTGGCGCTGGCGTTCGTCCAGGCGGCGGCGCCTGTCTTCGAGCTGTCGGCGGCGATCGTCGTACTGCCGGCTGTCGGTTTGACGGCTGCGATCGTAACGATCGTCATCATCGTCATTACGGCTGCTGCCGGGGTTATAGGCGTCGTTGATCGCCTGCTGAATATTGCCAATGGCATCATCAATCACATCGGCATGCGCCAGCTGGCTGGTTAAAGTCAGCAGACCCCATAGCAGGGCGGTAGAGTAACGTTTCATAAGGCCAGACTCGCAGGTGAACTGGCCTTAAGGTAATGACTGGCTACTGGCCGGTGTAGCGGAGGAATCTCAAATTCTGTTGTTAACAGTACTCATCAGGCCTCAGGCATCTCCATTGAGCGGATCACAAAAAAGTCCTGCGAAATACCTGCGCCTTTGTCTACCGTTTGCAGGTCGTGTACAAACCATGCGTACATTTCCGGCGGTGCCGTATCTATGGGAAACGGCTGGGGTTTACCGAGGTTCGCCGCATGGAAATAGTCCAGAAATCGCTTCGCACGCCACAGCGCGGGTCCATACACGTTCGGAACGATATCCCGGCGTCTGTCCATAGGGTTCTGTTCCATACTGTTTCGCATTCTTATAGCCGCATTCTTTACGTCATCAAGCCATCCCCAGTTTTGCTGTAGTACAGCAAGTTCATTCGCGTACTGCCCGGCGGTGTCTTTCGCTTCCTGCGTAATGCCTGCAAACCCTGCCGATGCGCCAGCTGAGGCCAGCGTATCGCCGCGCTGCTTTTCGTATTTCAGGCATTCCGTGCGGTACTGATAGTACTGACGACCCAGCCAGTCGATATAGCTGTCCAGATGTCGGTTCTGGCAAGCGGTATTTAATGAGGTAAAGGGCAGCGCGCTCTGGTACGCCTTCGCCCATTGCAGGACGGACTGGTTTTTAACGTTGTCCTGGACGATGAAATAAGCAGCCACATCAGTATCTGTTTTATCAAGCGACTGAAAATCAGGGAAAGGCACACCCGCCATGGTCGCCTCGCGGTACATCCTGTGCAGCGCCACGCGGCAGAGTTCCGCACTGGGTTTCTGTTCGTCCGGTTTCAGACCTCCGCCAACATCCTCCGCGCAGCCGGGACTGAGCTCTTCCTTGTGCGCCGGGTTATTGCCGGTACGGTACAGGCAGCGCCAGACGCGGGTTTCATGGGCGGCAACGAGATGCAGGCTTTTCTTTACCGCCTTAGGCAGTGGGGTGTCCTGGTCGATGGACTTATCCCCCAGCAATACGCTGATGCCTTTTATCGGCCCGCCAAACGCAGAGATAAAGTAATCCACACCGTTGTTGTTGCTGGCCGATGTGCGTCGCGAGCAGTCAAACAGGCCTGTGAAGACGATATCAACGGGTATGCCCTGATAGATGTATTTATCCCCCTCTTTCTTACAGATGTCTTTTAGCAGACTGTCGAGAAATTTACGTGCCAGGGTAGCACCGAGATCGAAGCCGAACAGTGAAACAGAGATAAGCTTGATGGGAACCGGGCTTTTTTTAACGGCTTCTTTGTATCCTTCTTCAAACGATATTTTTGTCGATGCAATACGGGTATCAGCCCCCGTTACCAGCATATCGGCTATCACAGGGTTATCACGGAGCCAGGGAGTTGCTTCGATGACACTTTTTTTGGCAGCCTTTTTTGCCGTATCGGAGGCCAGTTTTTTCCATTCCGTAGGGTTAAGAAGTTTCTTTCCCTGGTTTTTTAAAACCTCGTACCAGTTGTTGCCTTTTATAAAATCCATGCCCGCGTCTTTGGCCATTTCACCGGGCTGTCCTTTTAACTCATCCTTTATGCTGCCCAGGCCACTGTCCATGATGGTGTGAAGCTTTTCAACGACAGTTTCATTAAAAGGAGTGCCCAGGCCAGAAATGTAAAAAGAATTATAAGTCACATTTGGCATGCTTTCTTTTTCATCCGGAAAGGCTCTGAACATTCTGGCAATATTGCTGAGACGATGCTCCGGTGCATCCTGTTCAATATTTCGATGAATTCCATCAAAAAAGAACCCCACATGCCATACCCGTGAACAGTTCCCTAAACCAGCATCTTCCGCCTGCTGGGCCCGGTTTGCTGCCGCAATAAGACTTTCAATATCCATATATTATTTTCCTTATTTTAATTCTGCGGTTTGGTCTTTGATATCGTGAGAATCAGGATGATTAAATCCGGTACTCCACCATAACCGGACATTGTCTTCAGGCAGGAAATAGACATGGAGATAGTTTTCACCCCACTGGCGGACAGGCATAGGCATTACCGTGCGGCGTGTTTCTAATCTCATACCTTTAAGGTATTGCTCGTGAGTTATATCTAGTGTCCAGATCACCTCGGCCTTATCCCCGCTGATGCTGCCGCAGCAGGTGGCCTTTCCCCCGCCATGAGCAAATGCATTCGCTCCTGCCACCCCGTTTACGCTAAATCCCAGAACAGGCCTGTCAATTTCGCTGTGAATAATCAGCGTCACCGGCCCCGATGGCGGTCCCCAGACCGCTGCCCATACCAACCAGCCAGAATAAATCACTACCGGCAGTAACAATGCCCCCCAGAGCCATTTTCCCCAGCGGGCATAACCCCGGTTAACCGCACCGTCTATTTTCTCGAACGCGTTAAAAAATCCCATTTTAATCCCTTAAAATCAGTGCATATTCTGGCGCTGCTTTTCTGCCGCCTGTGCGGCAATATTTTCAGCGGACGGGCTGTTAAAACCAGTGCTCCACCATAAATAGACGTTGTCATCGGGCAGGAAATAGGCATGAAGATAGTTTTCACCCCACTCACGTTTTGGCAAAGGAAGTGTTAACCTGCGGGTCTCTTTACGTAGCCCTGCATCGTATTGGGCTCTTGTGGTACTGAGTGTCCAGATCACCTCAGCCTTATCCCCGCTGATGCTGCCGCAGCAGGTGGCCTTTCCCCCGCCATGAGCAAATGCATTCGCTCCTGCCACCCCGTTTACGCTAAACCCCAGAACAGGTCTGTCGAGCTCACTGTGAATAATCAGCGTAACCGGCCCCGATGGAGGTCCCCAGACAGCCGCCCATACCGACCAGCCAAGATAAATCACCACCGGCAGTAACAATGCCCCCCAGAGCCATTTTCCCCAGCGGGCATAACCCCGGTTAACCGCACCGTCTATTTTCTCGAACGCGTTAAAAAATCCCATTTTAATCCCTTAAAATCAGTGCATATTCTGGCGCTGCTTTTCTGCCGCCTGTGCGGCAATATTTTCAGCGGACGGGCTGTTAAAACCTGTGCTCCACCATAACCGGACATTGTCTTCAGGCAGAAAATAGACATGAAGATAGTTTTCACCCCACTGGCGATCAGGCATAGGCATTACCGTGCGGCGTGTTTCTAATCTCATACCTTTAAGATATTGCTCGTGAGTTATATCTAGTGTCCAGATCACTTCAGCCCAATCCCCGCTAATAGTTCCGCAGCAGGTTGCACCGCCCCCGCCATGAGCAAATGCATTCGAACCTGCCACCCCGTTTACGCTAAACCCCAGAACAGGTCTGTCGAGCTCACTGTGAATAATCAGCGTAACCGGCCCCGATGGCGGTCCCCAGACCGCTGCCCATACCAACCAGCCAGAATAAATCACCACCGGCAGTAACAGTGCTCCCCAGAGCCATTTTCCCCAGCGGGCATAACCTCGGTTAACCGCACCGTCTATTTTTTTATACGCACGGAAAAGTCCCATAGATTATTTTCATCCCTGATGTTGAATACCATTTTCCAGGACTTGCTCCAGCGAGACTTTATCCTGAACTACATTGTCTAATGCAGATTGTATAGTTACTGATTCCAGTATTTTTTTGCCGCCATTGAGATAAAAAAGGGCATACAATTTTTGCTCTGTGCCTGATTTCATTTTCGCTTCGCATGCTTTATTCAGTGCTTTTTTGACCATGTCGCGTTGTACACAAGGGGGAATATGCTGGCTGGAGGGCAATTTTTGCCATGCAGTTAAAATACTGGTGACAACCGGTTCATCCGCGATGTATTGCCATTCTTCTTTATTCAGCCTTATGGCGCTATCTTTGGCATTTATTACCAGTGAAGAGGGAATATCTATCGGATGCCATCCTTTTTCTTCAGGTGACCACCACTGTGTAACACCTCTAAATAACATACTATGCCATTCCCGGTCGTTACGACTCGCCAGCAGCCTCATAACATCCCGGACATAAAAGCGCACTAATGCTGCCCCATCGGGCGAAATAAGGGTGCATGCAGCAGAAAGCTGAACGGCCAGAGCCCCTCCTGAACATGAAGAGGCAATAACAGCTGTTATACCCGGTATGGATTCAATATAACGTTGTAACGCCTCCCTATTTTTTAATGCGAATAACCAAGGGCCATAGTTTTTGAATTCAGCAAGCCGTGGATGAAGATACAACGAATACAGAGCCGATGCGTTTTCGTTATAAAAAGCCTGAAAAGCATCCGGTGTTTGCGCCCCACCTTCCAGTAACAGAAATAAATGTGCATTTTCCGATTCCGGTAACGCCTGGAGCATATTTGTGGCATTCATTTTCTACGCTCCCTGAACAATAGCGTCATTGGCTTTGATGGCATTAAGGAGGCACTCAATGCAGAACGTTCCGTTAAGCGGTGGATACTGACCGGGAAGCAATGGAATGGGTAATGGCATTGTTGCTGGGGCCGCCGCCATCGTCCGCTTCGTCCGCCGCAGGTACGTCCCCAGGGTGCCGTATTCGATTTTCCCCGCCTCCAGCCGCAAGTAGCTCCCGCCCCCGATGAGCGTGATGCGCTTTTTCCCGGTAAACGAGATGTCACTCGCCGAGCTCATCGTCAGCTTTTTCTCTGCAAACAGCGCCATTTTCCCGTTCTGCGCCTGTACCTCCACCTCGCCTTCGCTGGCCTTCAGGCTCAGCTGTCCCGTTCTGGCAAACAGTCCGATTTTTTCCCCCGCCAGCGCCGTCATGTTGCCCGTGACGCCAGCGCTGATATCGCCTCCGGCGTTAATGGCGACGTTCTTCACGGCCGTTATCTGCATATGCTCCCCGCTGGTGAATGCCATTCCTTCCGGCGCGGAGAGCAGCAGGGTTTCGTTCAGCGGCTTCAGGCGCTTTTCAAACATCCGTATCTGGCTGTCAATGTCGGCCTTCAGCGCCTGCGCCTGCTCCGCCGCCTTCTCCAGTTGCCGGAGCTGCTGCAGGCAGACGTCAATTTCTTTCAGGGCGGTCTCCATATCCACTACCTCACCCGCAGCCTTCTGCTGCCCGTCCGCGGTGATAAACAGCCCTTTTGCGACGCGAATTACGCCGTACTCATCGGTTCTGAGTTCAAACCCCTTGCCACGGGGTTTCGCCTGCGCGTCCACCAGATGCCCGGTGTTCAGCTGGGTTTTGCCGTACTCCGTGGCGAGTTTGATATGCTCCTCTCCGCGCCGGTCTTCCATCCTCAGCTTATTGTTCGCGGGGGTGCGCAGCACGTTGCGGGTGTGGTTGTCGCGGGTGACGTGGTCCGGGCGTTCAGAATCGTGCAGGGCGTGGGAGATATACGGCAGGTCGATGTCGCCATTGCTGTACGCGATGGCCACTTCGGTGCCGTCGGTCAGTGGCATATGCCAGCCGTACGTCCCACCGCTGTACGGCTTCGCCATCCGCAGCCACAGATACGCGAATCCCTGCTCCGCCTCGTCCCGGTCGAAATCGAGCCTGACGCGGTAGCGCCCCTGCTCATCCAGATGCGCGCAGATGTCGTGCTTCTCCCGGCTCTCGATGCGGGCTGGCAGGGTGCCGTGTACTTCCGGGCGTTCGGTTTCTGCCGGGCGGAAGCAGTAACGTTCGGTATAGGGCATCCCGTCAACGGAGACGTGCAGGCGGGTGTCGCGGGCGGCGTGATACTCCACGGAGGTGATGACCACCCCCTCCTTAAGCGCACGAATCACCTCGCCCTGCGGCTCCAGTACCTGACCCGGCAGCAGGCAGGCGGCGTTACTCTCCAGATGAACACGCGCCGAGGCGTTCAGCTCCCGCTCATGGTGAATGCGGGCATAAAAGGCGCCGGATTCGGTCTCCGGCTCCGGGTCAGCATCGTCGCCCGCCTCCCGGTAAGGCTCTGCGTAGCGGTAGTGCTCTCCGGTGGTCACCGCCCCGCTGCGCACGCTCACCGTGGCGTCCATCGGTGTTCCGGCAATACGGTAGTTGTAATCCCGTACGCTGACCATGCCCGGCACCACCTTATACCGGGTGCGCACGTCCCACACCGACTCCTGTGCCCCGTCATACAGCCCGGACGGCTCGCGGTACGGCAGGCATACGTCAAACCGGTAGTTCAGCTGGCTGTCGGCAAAAATATAACTGTCCAGCCCGCGCGCCTCGTCCATTTCCGTGCGCCAGAAAATCCCGACCTCTGACAGTATGCGCTGGATAAATTCGAGGTCCGTCTCCCGCCACTGGGTAATCAGCTCCCGCGCCGGGTACACCCGCTCCAGACGGAAATCGAAATCCGCGCCTTCCAGACCATGCTGGCGCAAGACCTGCTCCACCACCTCCGGCACGGACTGGTTCTGGAAAATGCGGCACTGGCGGGTGCGGCTGAGCAGCGCCAGACGGGAGCCCAGCTCCGCCTGATAATGCGACTGGTCGGCGGTGGTGGAAATCCACTCCAGGCGGGTGATGATGCCGTGCACCGCCTTGCCGCTGCGCATGCGCAGGGTGGCGTGTTTCATCAGCGCGTCTCCCGGGGCGAGGCTGTTTTGCGGAGTGGTGAAGTCGATGGTCCAGCGGAAGGGCTCGCTGAGGGCTTCCCGCCCCCGAAAGCGCAGCACGTCGGGCGTGACGGGAGAGCCGTTTATTTCCAGCGTGTAGCGGGTCTGTCCGTCGAAGAGTACCAGCCAGTCGTCCATAACAAAAACCTGATCAAGATTGTGGTTAAATCAGGATAGTTGCATGTCGAAACAGTACTGTAAATAGCTGAAACAGGAGTTAAATTCTGAAAATAGAAGGATGTTTGCAGTAATGCGATATTCGATAGCTGCGGATAATAGCTACGTACATGATTAATCACCTCTGCACCGCTCAGGCTTCACTGCAACACCGGGCCGCTGATAAACATGCCAGTGTCTGGCGACTCCTGACGCCTGCCCGCCGTTTTCCGATCGAGCAGAATGGGTTTTACGTGACGGAAATAAAATCCATGTCGCCCCTGCCCTTTCGACACGTCAATTTTGACGATTGCCTGTTTTTCGTCAGGGTTTTGCCCGACAAAGGGTCGTAAAGTCAGGAAATACCCACAATAAAAACATGGCATAGAAGCTGCATAATGGGCAGGTAAGAACTGTTTAACTGGAGCAAAGTGATGAAAAAAGTCGTCACGGTTTGCCCTTATTGTGCCTCAGGTTGCAAGATCCACCTGGTGGTAGATAACGGCAAAATCGTCCGGGCGGAAGCGGCGCAGGGTAAAACCAATCAGGGCACGCTGTGCCTGAAAGGATACTACGGCTGGGATTTTATTAACGATACCCAAATCCTCACGCCACGCCTGAAAACCCCTATGATCCGCCGCGAGCGCGGCGGCAAGCTGGAAGCCGTCTCCTGGGATGAGGCGCTGGATTACGTCGCCTCGCGCCTCAGCGCTATTAAGGCCAAGTATGGTCCGGATGCGATTCAGACTACCGGCTCCTCCCGCGGAACCGGGAATGAAACCAACTATGTAATGCAAAAATTCGCGCGCGCCGTTATTGGTACCAATAACGTTGACTGCTGCGCTCGCGTCTGACACGGCCCATCGGTTGCAGGTCTGCACCAGTCGGTCGGTAACGGCGCAATGAGTAATGCCATTAATGAGATTGATAACACCGATCTGGTGTTTATCTTCGGCTATAACCCGGCGGATTCTCACCCTATCGTTGCGAACCACGTGATTCGCGCCAAACAGAACGGGGCGAAAATTATCGTCTGCGATCCGCGCAAAATCGAAACCGCGCGCATTGCCGATATGCACATCGCACTGAAAAACGGCTCGAATATCGCGCTGCTGAATGCGATGGGGCACGTCATTATTGAGGAGAGCCTGTACGACCAGGCGTTTGTTGCAAGCCGTACGGAAGGGTTTGAGGAGTACCGGAAAATCGTCGAAGGCTATACGCCGGAGTCGGTGGAAGCGATAACCGGCGTGAGCGCGCAGGAGATCCGCCAGGCGGCACGTATGTATGCCGGGGCCAAAACCGCCGCCATCCTCTGGGGTATGGGCGTGACCCAGTTCTATCAGGGCGTGGAAACCGTGCGCTCGCTGACCAGCCTCGCCATGCTGACCGGCAATCTGGGTAAAGCGCATACGGGCGTGAACCCGGTGCGTGGCCAGAATAACGTGCAGGGTGCGTGCGATATGGGTGCGCTGCCGGATACTTATCCAGGCTATCAGTACGTAAAATTCCCGGAAAACCGCGAGAAGTTTGCGAAGGCCTGGGGCGTGGAGAGCCTGCCGGAACATACCGGATATCGCATCAGCGAGCTGCCGCACCGCGCGGCGCATGGTGAAGTGCGTGCGGCGTACATTATGGGTGAAGATCCGCTCCAGACCGACGCCGAGCTGTCCGCGGTGCGCAAAGGCTTTGAGGACCTGGAGCTGGTCATCGTCCAGGATATCTTTATGACCAAAACCGCGGCGGCGGCGGATGTGATTTTACCGTCGACCTCCTGGGGCGAGCATGAAGGTGTCTATACGGCGGCAGACCGCGGCTTCCAGCGCTTCTTTAAGGCGGTTGAGCCGAAATGGGATCTGAAAACCGACTGGCAAATCATCAGCGAAATCGCCACCCGCATGGGCTACCCGATGCACTACAACAATACCCAGGAGATCTGGGACGAGCTGCGTCATCTGTGCCCGGACTTCTACGGTGCTACCTATGAAAAAATGGGTGAGCTGGGCTACATCCAGTGGCCGTGCCGGGACGAGTCGGAGGACGATCGGGGAACGTCTTATCTCTTTGAGGAGAAATTCGATACCCCGAACGGGCTGGCGCAGTTCTTCACATGCGACTGGGTCGCGCCGATCGATAAACTCACCGATGAGTATCCGATGGTGCTCTCCACCGTGCGCGAAGTGGGCCACTACTCCTGTCGTTCGATGACCGGTAACTGTGCCGCGCTGGCGGCGCTGGCGGACGAACCGGGCTACGCGCAAATCAACACCGCCGACGCCGAGCGGCTCGGTATTGAGGATGAAGCGCTGGTGTGGGTGAACTCCCGTAAGGGCCGCATCATTACCCGCGCGCAGGTTAGCGACCGTCCGAACAAAGGCGCGGTGTATATGACCTACCAGTGGTGGATTGGCGCCTGTAACGAACTGGTGACGGAGAACTTAAGCCCGATAACCAAAACGCCGGAGTATAAGTACTGCGCCGTAAACGTGGAACCCATAGCGGATCAGCGCGCTGCGGAACAGTATGTGATCGACGAATATAACAAGCTGAAAGCCCGCCTGCGTGAAAGCGCAATGGGATGACGCTGTTAATTATTCAATAAATAAATGGGGTGAAATATTCACCCCATTATTATTTCTGGCATTGCTATTAATAATATCTATAAATATCTCTGAAGGCGTCTCGCAGAAAAATGTAATTCACAAGAAAATGAATTACATCTTTGCATTTTAATTCAGGCAGATAAGATATGCGGCGGGTGCTTAAGGCTTTCTGTCTTGAGCATGGTTGAGGGACAGAAGGTGGAAAGCCCCGGGAAATCGTCATTTACCCGAGGCTACCCCTCAACTACCAACAGGTTGAGAGTAGCCTCTTATTCTATTTTTCACAAGGAGTAAAAGGCATGACGCCATTAAAAACTGCGTTAGGCATCGTCTTTATTATTTGCCTGACGATAGTGGTATTTACCTTTATTACTCGCGGCAAACTATGCGAGTTTTCAATTAAGGGTGAACATCGGGAGGTGGCGGCGAAATTAGCCTGCAACGCAGGCTAACCTCTTCGGGCGGAGCGACGGTTCCGCCCGGCTTGTAGGATGCTGAGGTCTTAACGCACCCGTTTTTTTCTTCTGTCACCGCGACTATACTGCGCGGCATGTACCCAGATGATAAGAATCCATGAAATCCATTTTTTTGTTGTTGTTATTTTTTACCGCTTTTGCCCACGCCGACGAGATTGGCAGCCAGTATAAAAAGCAGGCTGAAGCCGGCGATGCGCGCGCGCAGTATTATCTCGCTGACACCTGGTTCAGCTCCGGCGATAGCGCGCAGGCGGCACGGTGGGCAGAAAAAGCGGCAAAGGGCGGCGACGTCGACGCCATGGCGCTGCTGTCGCAAATCCTCTTTACGCAGGGCGACTATGCGCAGGCTAAAGCCCTGGCCCAGCAGGCGAACATTGCCGGCAGCAAACGCGGCGCAATCATGCTGGCGCGGTTGCTGGTGAACACGCAGGCGGGCAGTACCGATTACCCACAGGCCATCAGGCTGCTGCAAACGGCTACCGAAGACATCGATAGCGACTCGGCGGTAGACGCGCAGCTGCTGCTGGGGCTGATTTATGCCAACGGTGTAGAAGTGGCGCAGGATGACGTGCAGGCCGCGTCGTGGTTCAAGCGGAGTTCAGCCCTGTCACGCACGGGCTATGCGGAGTACTGGGCAGGAATGCTGTTCAGGCAGGGCGAGAAAGGCTTTATCACGCCGAATAAACAGAAAGCGCTCTACTGGTTGAACCTGAGCTGTACCGAGGGGTTTGATACGGGGTGCGAGGAGTTTGATGCGCTGAGCGGGGAGTAGAACCCCCTCACCCTGACCCTCTCCCCACAGGGGAGAGGGAAGGATACGTTATATTACTGGTCAGCCGTCTTATCAAAACGGCCCAGCACGTCGCGTTCATACGCGAGCGCTTTTTTACGGTCGAACTTGTGTTCCCACTTGGAGATAACCAACACCGCGAGCGCATTGCCCACCACGTTCAGCGCGGTACGCGCCATATCGAGGATACGGTCCACACCGGCGATAAACGCCAGGCCTTCCAGCGGAATACCGACGCTGCCCAGCGTTGCCAGCAGCACCACGAACGAGACGCCCGGCACGCCTGCGATACCCTTTGAGGTCACCATCAGGGTCAACACCAGCACGATTTCCTGCCACAGCGAGAGGTCAATGCCGTACAGCTGAGCGATAAAGATTGCCGCAATACTCTGATACAGCGTTGAACCATCCAGGTTGAAGGAGTAACCGGTCGGTACAACGAAGCTGGTAATGGAGGCCGGCGCACCGTAGGCCTCCATCTTCTCAATGATACGCGGCAGCACGCTCTCGGAGCTTGCCGTGGAGTACGCCAGAATCAGCTCATCTTTCAGAATGCGGATCAGGATCCAGATACTGAGCCCGCACAGACGCGCCACAATCCCCAGCACCACCAGCGCGAAGAACAGGATCGCGAAGTGCACCAGAATCACCAGCTTCGCCAGCGGCCACAGGGAAGCAAAGCCGAAGTTCGCCACGGTCACGGCGATCAGCGCAAAGACCCCGACCGGAGCATAGCGCATCACCATGTGGGTCACTTTGAACATGGTTTCAGAGATAGAGCGGAACACGGTTACCAGCGGTTCACGGTGCGTCGCCGGGAGTGAAGAGAGTCCCAGACCGAAGAGAACCGAGAAGAAGATGATCGGCAGCATCTCGCCCTTCGCCATCGATGCCACGATGTTGGTCGGAACCAGCGACAGGATCGTGCCCATCAGACCGTGCGCATGGCTCTGCACGTCGGCGGTGGTGCTTTGATATTTCGAAATATCCACCGTCGCCAGCTGCGACATATCGATCCCGGAACCTGGCTGGAACACGTTCGCCAGGGTAATGCCGAGAATGATGGCAACCGTAGTGATCACTTCGAAATAGATAATTGTTTTTGCACCGATGCGGCCCAGCTGTTTCGCATCACCCACTCCGGCGATACCGACCACCAGCGTCGAGATCACAATCGGTACAACGATCATCTTGATCAGATGAATAAAGATATCGCCCGCCGGCGAGAGAAGGTTCGCAATCAGCCACTCGCGGCTGTCGCTATGATAATGGAGATAACTGCCCAGCAAGATGCCCAGCACAAGGGCCAGCAGGATCTGCCAGGCCAGGCTGACTTTCAAATTTTTCATAGAAACTGACTTCCTCAATGAAATCTCCGCACCATCAAAACTGCATGAATATGGAGACATACTGAAAGGGTATGAATTGTGTTGCGTTGGTTTATGGGATTTTTTAACGCGGCGTATGAGTATCATTTGCACGGCATGCTGCGCAAGCCTTAAAGAACAAGGCATTTCACTGCAAAAAGGGTCAATGATGGTAATTTATAACAATACGCATAAATAACCGTTTGTTATGCAAACTATTTTTACTTCAAAAAAGTGAATAATTCTTCAGTTGAATTATTTCCCTTCAAAGTTTCATTCGCTCAATTTTCATACTATTCAAACATTGCGTGATCTGTCGCCCAAATACTAAACAAAGCTTGTAAAGCCCCTACTATTAACGTTTTTGCGACATATTATTAACATCTTACAAGGAGAAAAAAAGCCATGAGCCAAATACACAAACACGACATTCCCGCAAACATTGCGGACCGTTGCCTGATCAACCCGGAGCAGTACCACGAGAAATATCAGCAATCCGTATCCAGCCCTGACGCATTCTGGGGTGAGCAGGGCCATATCCTCGACTGGATCAAACCTTATCAGAAGGTAAAGAACACCTCCTTCGCGCCGGGCAACGTCTCCATTAAATGGTATGAAGACGGCACGCTGAACCTGGCGGCGAACTGCCTGGACCGCCACCTGGCGGAACGCGGCAACGAAACGGCTATTATCTGGGAAGGCGACGATGCCTCTCAGAGCAAACATATCTCGTATAAAGAACTGCACCGCGACGTGTGCCGCTTCGCCAACGTCCTGCTGGCCCAGGGCATTAAAAAGGGCGACGTGGTGGCTATCTATATGCCAATGGTGCCGGAAGCCGCAGTGGCGATGCTGGCCTGCGCGCGCATTGGCGCCATCCACTCCGTTATCTTCGGCGGCTTTTCACCGGAAGCGGTTGCCGGACGCATCGTTGACTCGAACTCGAAGCTGGTGATCACCGCTGACGAGGGCGTGCGCGCCGGACGCGGTATTCCGCTGAAGAAAAACGTCGACGACGCGCTAAAAAACCCGAGCGTAAAATCCGTCACGAACGTCATTGTGCTTAAGCGCACCGGCGGCAAAATCGACTGGAACGAGGGGCGCGACCTGTGGTGGAGCGACCTGATTGAAAACGCCAGCGACCAGCACCAGCCGGAAGAGATGAACGCGGAAGATCCGCTGTTTATCCTTTATACCTCCGGCTCCACCGGCAAGCCAAAAGGCGTCCTCCATACCACCGGCGGCTATCTGGTTTACGCGGCCACGACCTTTAAATACGTTTTCGACTACCATCCGGGCGACATCTACTGGTGCACCGCCGACGTGGGCTGGGTCACCGGTCACAGCTACCTGCTGTACGGTCCGCTGGCCTGCGGCGCAACGACGCTGATGTTTGAAGGCGTACCGAACTGGCCGACCCCGGCGCGTATGTGCCAGGTGGTGGATAAGCACCAGGTCAACATTCTCTACACCGCGCCGACGGCCATCCGCGCGCTGATGGCGGAAGGCGACAAGGCCATCGAAGGCACCGATCGCTCATCCCTGCGTATTCTCGGATCCGTAGGCGAGCCTATCAACCCGGAGGCCTGGGAGTGGTACTGGAAGAAAATCGGCAACGAGAAGTGCCCGGTGATGGACACCTGGTGGCAGACCGAAACCGGCGGCTTTATGATCGCCCCAATGCCCGGCGCTACGCGGCTGAAAGCCGGCTCCGCAACTCAGCCGTTTTTTGGCGTGCAGCCTGCGCTGGTGGATAACGAAGGCAACCCGCAGGAAGGCGCTACCGAAGGCAACCTGGTGATCGTCGACTCCTGGCCGGGACAGGCGCGTACCCTGTTCGGCGATCATGAGCGCTTCGAACAGACCTACTTCTCCACCTTTAAAAACATGTACTTCAGCGGCGACGGCGCGCGCCGTGATGAAGACGGATATTACTGGATTACCGGACGCGTGGACGACGTGCTTAACGTCTCCGGCCACCGTCTCGGCACGGCAGAGATTGAATCGGCGCTGGTGTCGCATCCAAAAATCGCCGAAGCGGCGGTTGTTGGCATTCCGCACAACATTAAGGGCCAGGCGATTTACGCCTACGTTACCCTGAACCACGGCGAAGAGCCGTCGCCAGAGCTGTATACCGAGGTGCGTAACTGGGTGCGTAAGGAGATCGGCCCGCTTGCCACGCCGGACGTACTGCACTGGACGGACTCCTTACCAAAAACCCGTTCCGGCAAAATTATGCGCCGAATCCTGCGCAAAATCGCGGCAGGTGACACCAGTAACCTCGGCGACACCTCGACGCTTGCCGACCCTGGCGTGGTGGACAAACTGCTCGAAGAGAAGCAGGCCATCGCAATGCCATCATAATCTTTTCTCCCTCTCCCTGTGGGAGAGGGCCGGGGTGAGGGCATCAGACCGCACCTTCCTCCCCTCACCCTAACCCTCTCCCCAAAGGGGAGAGGGGACTAAAAACAAACCAACCTTACTTCTGGAGATTTCTGTGATGAATAACGATATTTGTCAGCAGATAGAGAATAGTGCGCACTACAGGGAGCTGGTCGAAAAACGGCAACGGTTTGCCTTCTTGCTTTCCATCATCATGCTGATCATCTACGTCGGCTTTATTCTGCTGATCGCCTTTGCCCCCCAGTGGCTCGGCACGCCGCTGCACTCCGGAACCAGCGTCACGCGCGGTATCCCGATTGGCATTGGCGTTATTGTGATTTCATTCCTGCTGACCGGCGTCTACGTCTGGCGCGCGAACGGCGAATTCGATCGCCTTAATAAAGCGGTACTGCAAGAGGTAAAAGCATCATGAAGCGAGTCCTGACGGCGCTTGCCGCCACACTTCCCTTTGCCGCCCACGCGGCAGATGCCCTTACCGGCGAGGTCCAGCGCCAGCCTACCAACTGGCAGGCGATTGTTATGTTCCTGATTTTCGTCGTGCTGACGCTGTACATCACCTACTGGGCGTCAAAGCGCGTGCGCTCCCGTAACGATTACTATACCGCGGGCGGCAATATTACCGGCTTCCAGAACGGGCTGGCGATTGCGGGCGATTTTATGTCTGCCGCCTCCTTCCTCGGGATTTCCGCGCTGGTCTATACCTCCGGCTATGACGGCCTGATCTACTCCCTCGGATTCCTCGTCGGCTGGCCGATCATTCTGTTCCTGATTGCCGAGCGCCTGCGTAACCTTGGCCGCTATACCTTTGCGGACGTGGCCTCCTATCGTCTGAAGCAAGGCCCTATCCGCATGCTCTCCGCCTGCGGTTCGCTGGTGGTGGTGGCCCTGTATCTGATCGCTCAGATGGTGGGTGCAGGCAAGCTGATCGAGCTGCTGTTTGGCCTGAACTACCACGTCGCGGTGGTGCTGGTTGGCGTGCTGATGGTGATGTACGTCCTGTTCGGCGGCATGCTCGCCACCACCTGGGTGCAGATCATCAAAGCCGTGCTGCTGCTATTCGGCGCGAGCTTCATGGCCTTTATGGTGATGAAGCACGTGGGCTTCAGCTTCAATAATCTGTTTACCGAAGCGATGGCGGTGCACCCGAAAGGGGAAGCGATCATGAGCCCGGGCGGGCTGGTGAAAGATCCGATATCCGCGCTCTCTCTCGGTCTCGGCCTGATGTTCGGTACCGCAGGCCTGCCGCATATCCTGATGCGCTTCTTCACGGTATCAGACGCGCGTGAGGCGCGTAAGAGCGTGTTCTACGCCACCGGCTTTATGGGTTATTTCTACATCCTGACCTTTATCATCGGCTTCGGCGCGATCATGCTGGTGGGTGCAAACCCGGCGTTTAAGGACGCGGCGGGTGCGCTGATCGGCGGTAACAACATGGCGGCGGTGCATCTGGCCGACGCGGTGGGCGGTAACCTGTTCCTCGGCTTTATCTCTGCCGTGGCCTTCGCCACCATCCTCGCGGTGGTTGCAGGGCTGACGCTGGCTGGCGCGTCTGCGGTATCCCACGACCTTTACGCCAACGTCTTCCGTAAAGGCGCAAGCGAGCGCGATGAGCTGAAGGTCTCCAAAATCACCGTGCTGGTGCTGGGCGTGGTGGCGATCCTGCTGGGCATTCTGTTTGAGAAGCAGAACATCGCCTTTATGGTGGGGCTGGCCTTCTCGATTGCCGCAAGCTGTAACTTCCCGATCATTCTGCTCTCCATGTACTGGTCAAAACTGACCACCCGAGGGGCAATGATTGGCGGCTGGCTGGGGCTGCTGACGGCGGTGATTTTGATGATCCTCGGCCCGACCATCTGGGTGCAGATCCTCGGTCACGAAAGCGCGATCTTCCCGTATGAATACCCGGCGCTGTTCTCCATTGCCGTGGCGTTTATCGGGATCTGGTTCTTCTCGGCTACCGATAATTCACCGGAGGGTAACCTGGAGCGTGAGAAATTCCGCGCCCAGTTTATCCGCTCGCAAACCGGCCTGGGCGTTGAGCAGGGCCGCGCGCACTAAGCCTTACTCCCCGGCCGCTCCGGCCGGGGTTTTAAAACATCACCCACGCCACCAGCGGTGCAATCAGCACCATCAGTACGCCCGAAAGCATCATCACCAGGCTTGCCACGACCCCTTCCTGCTGGCCGAGCTCGTACGAACGCGCCGTCCCCGCACCGTGCGACGCCGCGCCAAACCCCGCCCCTTTCGCCATCCCTTCGCGGATAGAAAGCCGCAGGAACAGCACATCCCCCACCGCCATACCAAAGACGCCCGTGACCACCACAAACAGCGCCACCAGATCCGGCTGTCCGCCGAGCGGCTTCGCGGCCGCCAGCGCAAACGGCGTGGTCACCGAACGCACGGCCAGGCTGCGCTGAATTTCATCGGACAGGGTAAACAGCCGCGCCAGCCAGACGGAACTGCACACCGCCACCACCGTCGCGGTGATAACGCCCGCGCAGAGGGACATCCAGTGACGTTTGATAACGCGCAGATTGTCATACACCGGCACCGCAAAGGCGACGGTAGCCGGGCCGAGCAGCCACAGTAGCCAGTGGGATTCGCCGATGTAGTTCTGCCAGGAGATATGGCCGAAGACCAGCATCAGCACCAGCAGGATCGGCGTAAAAACCAGCGGCATCAGCGGCAGCGCGCGAAAGCGGCGATACAGGCGCTTGTTGGCATAGTAGATCGCCACCGTCGCAATCAGGCACAGTACGCTTATCTGAAAGTTAGTCATGCTTGTGCCTGCTGATTTCAAACCGATACACCTTATCCACCACCCAGGCGGTAGTGCCCAGCACCATCAGCGTGCTCAGGGCGATAACCGCGAAGATGCGCCAGCCGTCGACCATCAGCAGCTGCGCATAGTTCACTACCGCCACCACGGCCGGCACGAAGAACAGCAGCATCTCCGCCAGCAGCCAGCGCGCGCCGGCCCGCACCCAGCTAAGGGGCAAGACGCGCGAGAGGATCAGCGTCAGCATCAGCACCATCCCCACCAGGTTGGCGGGTAAAGGCAGATGCAGCCAGTCGACAAGATATTCCGCAAAAACAAACAGTCCCGCGTAGAGCAGTACCTGAACCGGTACCTGGAGTCGTTGCACAACGGCAGGCGTAACACGGCTTAACGCCACGGCCATGGGGGTTTTCCTCAGAAATGAGACGAGGCGCCAGTATAGTGAGCGTACGTAATCGACTGAAATGAATTAAAATCATCGAAGGTATAGTTTCGAGGAATAATCATGGACATAAGAACGCTGCGCTATTTTGTCGAGGTGGTTCGCCAGCAAAGTTTTACCCGCGCAGCGGAGAAGTTGTTCGTTACCCAGCCCACCATCAGCAAGATGCTGAAAAACCTTGAGGATGAGCTGAACTGTACCCTGCTGATCCGCGACGGACGCAAGCTGCTGCTGACCGATACCGGACGCGTGGTGTTCGAACGCGGGCTGGCGATCCTCGCAGAGTTCCGCCAGCTGGAGGCCGAGCTTGGCGATATCAACCACCTGACGAAGGGGCTGCTGCGGCTCGGCATTCCGCCGATGGTCGGCATGATGATGGCCGGACCGATAAGCCTGTTCCGCCAGCGCTACCCCGGCGTTGAGCTAAAAATTTCCGAGTTTGGCGGCCTGACCGTGCAGCAGGCGGTGATGAACGGCGAGCTCGACGTTGCCATGACGGCCCTTCCCGTGGAGGAAGAGAGCGGCCTGGCGACGCTGCCGCTGTTCAGCCATCCGCTGTGCGTTCTGGTGCCGCGTTCCGGCGACTGGCTGAAAACTGACTCGGTGAAGCCCGAGCTGCTCGGCGAACACCCTTTGCTGATCTATAACGAAGATTTCGCCTTAAGCCGCCAGCTGATGGCGCTGTTTAATCACCACAGCGTGAAGCCGCGCATTGCGGTGCGCAGCGGCCAGTGGGATTTTCTGGCTGCCATGGTGCAGGCGGGCGTGGGGATTGCCATTCTGCCGCAGCCCATCTGCGAGCGTCTGGATAAAAGCACGCTGCGCTGGATCCCACTCGAAAGCGATCTGCACTGGCAGCTGGGGATGATCTGGCGGGAAGGGGTGTATCTGTCGCACAGCGCGCAGGCGTGGCTGGAGTGTTGCGAGGGGTTTTGGGTTTCCCCCTCACCCCAACCCCTCTCCCCATAGGGGCGAGGGGCTCGATCGGTTCCCTCTCCCCTATGGGGAGAGGGTCAGGGTGAGGGGCAACAGCGCTACTGATTCTCTATCAGCAGCGCTTCCAGCAGATCCAGATCGTGCAGCAGCTTTTGCAGCGTCTCGTTGCTGATCTGACGCGTCGCGCGCAGGTGATACAGCTCGGCACGCTCGGAGCGCAGCGCCGCAAGGCGGAAACGCCGCTCCAGGTTCTCTTCCTGCAACGAGCTTTCCACGTCGTTACGTCCGTCAGCACGGCGACGCAAATTACCTATCACGCGTGAGCTGACTTCCTTCAGCAGCTGGTTATCAATATTCTCTTCGGCATCGGCTGCCAGACGCTCCTCCATCTTCTCGATGGCCACAATCGCCACCTCTGCCGTCGCCGCACGGGCAATCCGCTCCTCTTTGTGCTGCTGCGAAGAGTCACCCGCGTCAATATGTTGCAGCAGAATCGGCAGCATAATCACGCCGACAAACAGCGAGAAGAGGATCACGCCCGCCGCCAGGAACACCAGTTCGTAACGCGCCGGGAAGACGTCGCCCGTCGGCAGCAGCAGCGGAATAGAGAGCACACCGGCAAGGGTAATCGCCCCGCGAACGCCAGCGAAAGAGGCAATCAGCAGCTCGCGCGTGGTCCAGGAGCCGAACTCCATCGGCTTTTTCGTCAGGAAGCGAACGCTGAACTTTTTCATCGTCCACAGCCAGCCGAAACGCACCAGCATCAGCGCGATGTAGATCAGCACGATATCGGTAAACAGCATCCAGACTTCAACGTTGGGATCCGCTTCTGCCGCGATAAGCGAGGATTCCATGATGCCCGGCAGCTGCAGGCCCAACAGCAGGAAGACCATGCCGTTAAAGACAAACTCCAGCATCGCCCAGGTGCTGTTTGCGCGCAGGCGCATCGCCAGCGGCGCGCGGCGCATCACGCCGGAACGGGTGATGGTCATCCCCGCCGCTACCGCCGCCAGAATGCCCGATACGCCGATATGTTCGGCAATCAGGTAGGAGGCAAACGGCAGCAGGAACAGCAGAACGATCTGCGTCGCCGGCTCATCGCCGCCCCAGCGGCTGAGGAAGCGCAGCGAGCGGCCGTACAGCCAGCTCACCACAAAGCCTGCGAGGATGCCGCCAATCGCCACCTTGAAGAACTCCAGGGTCGCGCCGCCCACGGTAAAGACCATGGTTCCCATGGCAACCGCCACGGCAAACTTCAGGGCCACCAGGCCGGAGGCGTCGTTCATCAGCGCCTCGCCCTGCAATATGCCCATGATTTTCTTTGGAATACGGCCTTCGCCCACGATGCCGGACAGCGCCACGGCGTCGGTAGGCGACAGCACGGCGGCCAGCGCAAAGGCGGGAATTAACGGGATACCCGGTACGGCCCAGTAGATCAGGAAGCCAATCCCAACCACGGTAACGACCACCAGCGCCAGCGCCAGCCCGAAGATCTCTCGCCCGTGCTCAAGAAATTCGCGCGTCGGCGTTTTCCAGCCATCGGCAAACAGCAGCGGCGGGATAAACAGCACGAGGAACAGTTCCGGATCGAACTCCACGTGCAGACCGAACGTCGGCCACGCCAGCAGCGCGCCGATAGCTATTTGCATTAAAGGCAGGGGGACCTGGAAGGGCAGTACGCGTGTAACCACCCCGGATAATGAGACCACAAGGGTCATGATGAGTATTGTGAAGAAAATTTCCATGCGTTCCCTGTTTGCTGTGTTACTTATGTACTACGGAAGGCGTCGTGCCTTTTATTCTATCCTCACCAGAGTAACGCAAAAGACAACGGGATGAGTCCTGAAAATAAAAAAACGGGCGGCCTTAGCCACCCGTTTTCGCATCAAAGGTTAACTCAGATTGCCCAGCCGCCCGCGTAGAACGCGACCAGCGCAACGGCGATAACCACGGTACCAACGTTCAGCTTGCGCCACTCGCCGGATACCAGACGGCCAATCACCAGCGAGGCGAAACCGATCATAATGCCGGTCACGATGTTACAGGTCAGCACGATAAACACCGCGGTGATCAGGCCGGACATGGCATCCACGAAATCCGCAAAGTCGATTTTCGCCACGTTGCTCAGCATCAGCAGGCCGACGTACATCAGCGCAGGCGCGGTCGCGTAAGCCGGCACCAGATAGGAGAGCGGCGAGAGGAACAGGATCAGCAGGAACAGCACGCCGACGGTAATTGCCGTCAGGCCGGTTTTACCGCCTGCCGCCGTACCCGCCGCGGACTCAATGTACACTGCCGCAGGCGCGGCCCCTACCAGCCCAGAGAAGACGCTGCTCAGGGAGTCGGTGGTCAGCGCTTTGCCGCCGTCGATAATCTGACCGTCTTTATCCAGCAGGTTTGCCTGACCGGCCACGGCACGAATGGTACCGGTCGCGTCAAACACGGCGGTCATCACCAGCGCCAGCACGCTTGGCAGAATAACCGGGTTCAGCGCGCCCACGATGTCCAGGCTGCCGATCAGAGAGTTGCCGTTGTCGTCGCTCAGCGACGGCATGGCGAAGATACCGGAGAAATGAACGGCTGGATCGAAGATCAGGCCGACGATGGAAACGCCGATAATGGTCAGCAGAATGCCGCCCGGCACCTTCAGCTTTTCAAGACCGATAATTACCGCCAGCCCCACCAGCGACATGATCACCGGGAAGCTCGCGAAGTTACCCAGCGCAACCGGCAGGCCGTCCAGCGGGTTCTTGATGACCAGGCCCACGCCGTTCGCGGCAATCAGCAGCAGGAACAGGCCGATACCGATACCGGTACCGTGCGCCACGCCCTGCGGCAGGTTGCGCAAAATCCAGCTACGGATGCCGGTGGCAGAGATTACGGTGAACAGTACCCCCATCAGGAATACCGCGCCGAGCGCTACCGGCACGCTGATCTGCTGGCCCAGCACCAGGCTGAAGGCGGTAAACGCGGTCAGGGAGATGGCGCAACCGATCGCCAGCGGCAGGTTCGCCCACAGGCCCATCACAATAGAGCCAACACCCGCAACCAGACAGGTAGCAACAAAAACCGCCGCTGGCGGGAAGCCGGCCTTGCCGAGCATGCCCGGCACGACGATAACGGAGTACACCATCGCCAGGAACGTCGTCAGACCGGCAACGACTTCCTGACGCACGGTGCTGCCGCGTGCAGAAATTTTAAACATGGCGTCAAGTGAACCGCCGGTACGCGCGGATGGCGTAGACATAGAAAACATCCCCTGAGAGTTTTTATAGAAAGTCCGTAAGCGTGGTGGAGACTCCACTGCCAGCGAAACGTCAAATCCTTGTGCTGCGTTTGCGACGAAAGGGGCGTCACAAAAAAAGCAAACGTTTAGCTCCGCGCTTACAAAACGGGTGGTCAAATTTAGGCAAACGATTATCCAGCCTAATACCCGCCCTTTTCAACTGAACTTTCTCGTTTTTCGCTAAAATTCCCTTATGACGATGAAGAAGTAAACAGAGGATGCGCAAACGTTATCGTCCATGCGCAATTTCGTTACAGGTCATCCCTCGCCGGGAATGGTCAGCGGGCCGCCTTTCTCCAGCGTGGTCTGCCAGCCGGGACGCGCTTCCACTCTCTGCTTCCACGCCTGAATATGGTCCAGATTGTCGATGCCGCCTCGCGCCAGCAGGGCAAAAAGCGGAAAACTCATCTGTATATCGGCCATGGTCAGCGCGTCGCCCGCAAACCAGGGGCGCTTAGCCAGATAATCGTTGATAAAACGCGCGTGCGTTTCCAGCTGGCGGTTGAGATATGCCTTTTGCACCCCCTGCCCCAGCGCCTTACCCAGCGTGCGCAGGCCAAACGGTACGGGAGGTTTACCCAGGCTGCTAAAGACCAGCTTCATTAACAGCAGCGGCATCAGCGAACCTTCGGCGTAGTGGAGCCAGAATCGATACTGCACTTTATTGGCGGGATCTAACGGCTTGAATCGTGATTCCGGATCGTACGTTTCCTGAAGATATTCCAGGATCGCCCCCGATTCGGCCAGAACCAGTCCGTTATCTTCCAGCACCGGGGATTTACCCAGCGGATGCACTTTTTTGAGCGAGTCAGGCGCCAGCATGGATTTTTCGCGCTGGTAGCGCACAATCTCATACGTCAGCCCCAGCTCCTCCAGCGCCCAGAGGACGCGATGTGAACGAGACTGGTTAAGGTGGTGGACCGTTAGCATGATGTTCTCCTGTGAGTCATACTTATTAACTATAGAAAACTGAACAACTTCACGAAAAAAATTCGGCTAAAATCCGACCGTCCCCGCTGGAAAAAACGACCACCACGCTTAAAATTAAAGTGTCAGCACAAACCGGAACCTCCTCCACAAGCTCGACACGAGGGGTGCTGATGTCGGGGGAAACCCTCCCGTGAACCAGCGGGATAGAGCGAAAGACAAAGACCGGAAATAAACTAAAGCGCCCTTGTGGCGCTTTAGTTTTTGATGCTTTTACACGACAACAGGCGGCGCAGGCTCAATCTTCCTCCAGCAGGCGCGCCCCCGTCCCCTGCTCGCCCAGCCTGTCGCCCGGGTTACGCAGCGGGCAATCGCTACGGGATAAGCACCCGCAGCCAATGCAACCGTCCAGCTCATCGCGCAGCGCTACCAGGGTATGAATACGCCGGTCAAGTTCCTCTCGCCACTGGGACGACAGCTCCTTCCACTCTTTTGCGCTCAGGGAGTGCCCTTCCGGCAACACGCCGAACGCGTCCCCAATCGTGGCCAGGGGGATGCCGATACGTTGCGCAATTTTAATGATGGCCACGTAGCGGAGCACGTCACGGGTGTAGCGCCGCTGGTTTCCGGCGTTACGGATACTTTTTATTAACCCTTTGCTTTCATAGAAGTGAAGCGCCGACACCGCCACGCCGCTTCGCTTAGCCACTTCACCGGGGGTTAACAGCGCTTTGATGCGCGGCAATCTCTTTTCCATAAAACCTCTTTACCTCAAGTTAACTTGAGGAATTATACTCCCCCGCAGAGAAAACGACGAATCAACCAGGACAGATGTCTCCACAGAGGGGTAACCTTATGTCGCATCAGCAAATTATTCAGACGCTTATTGAATGGATTGATGAACACATCGACCAGCCGTTAAGCATTGATGTGGTCGCTAAGAAGTCGGGCTATTCGAAATGGTATCTTCAGAGAATGTTCCGCACCGTGATGCACCAGACGCTCGGGGACTATATCCGCCAGCGCAGGCTGCTGCTGGCGGCACAGGCGTTACGCTCTACGCAGCGGCCCATTTTTGATATCGCGATGGATTTGGGTTATGTGTCGCAACAAACGTTTTCCCGCGTGTTCCGCCGCGAGTTTGACCGTACGCCGAGCGACTACCGCCATCAGCTTAATTAATGCGTGTTAACGCGATGGCTGCTGCTGCCAGGCCATAAACGCCTGGGGCGGCATCGCTTTCGCGAAGTGCCATCCCTGACAGTACTGCACGCCGCGTTTCAGCAGCCAGCTCACCTGATCCCCCGTCTCGACCCCTTCCGCAATGGTCTTCAGCCGCAGGCTTTGCGCCATCTCTATGATGTGCTCGGCAATCAGGTGGCTGGTGCTGTTGGTGGTTAAGGTATCGATAAAGGATTTGTCGATTTTCAGAATATCGACGTTCAGCGAATAGAGGTTATGCAGGTTAGAGTAGCCGGTTCCGAAATCATCAATTGCCACTTCATAGCCCGCCTGGCGGAACGCCTGAATCACCGGCGTGGTTTTGGGCACATCAATAAAGCCACGCTCCGTCACCTCAATTTTGATCTGCTGCGCGCGAACCGCGTAGTAGCGGGCTTTGTCTGAGATCAGCGCGATAAGACGCGAGGAGTGGAAGTCCGAGGCCGACAGGTTAATCGAGATATAGAGATGAGGATGAGCGGCAAGAAAATGCCCCAAATCGCTGAACACCTCCTCCACGACGTAATCCGTTATGCGCTCAATCATCCCCTCTTTTTCGGCCAGGGGAATAAACTCCGCCGGGCTCATGACCTGTCCGTTAAAGCCGGGCCAGCGCAGCAGCGCCTCTGCACCCACGCACTGGTTATTTTTAATATCAATAATGGGCTGATAATGTACGCAAAGCTGCCGCTTATTCAGCGCCCGGTGCAGAAGGCGGCCAGGGGAATTAAATTCACGGTGCGTGCGGGACCACACCAGCAGAATAATAATGCTGCAAATCATCCCCAGCGGGAGAGTCAGGGTAGCCTGATGATAAAGCGTTTGATAAAAGCGGGCGCTGGAGGTTGAAACGATGGCGGCAATGGGCCGCGTATCCGATTTCACGATCGTATAAAACCGGTCATCCTTTTGAAACGCCGCGTCCTTATGTCCAATCATCGAGCTTAATAAGGAAATATTGGCTTTCTGGCTAACGGAAAAAAAAGCATTGCTGACGGTGTCATACACGCCCCACGCCAGGGCACGATCGTCTGACATCACTTCGCTATATGAAAGCGGATTAACCACCACCACATTATGTCCGCGCTGCACATATATCATTTTATAGCCGTTAAAAAATGGCGTATCGCGAAAATAATAGATGGCAACGTCGGGCTTACGATTGTAATTAGCAGTGGAGATCGTATAAGGATGTGCCGGTGTAGAAATGGTCGAACAAAGAAAACTCTGACCTTCAGCATAAATTAAATCAGCAACAAACAGGCGGCCGCGGACAACGTTCAACATATATTGGCGATGCTCCGGCGTACAAACTTTACCCTGATATTTTTCCGCCTCGTCCTGCGCCAGACCAATCTGTTGAATAACCAGTTCAGTTTTGTCTAAAGCAAGTTCAGCAAACGTGCGAAGCTGGGAACTGGTTTCCGACACGGCTCTCAGCTGGGCAAACCATAGCGCAAGCATCACCGGCAGCATGACTACCATGATAATCCCTACCGCTCTGAGCACCTTGCGCCGCGCGCTACGATTCATTTCCCGCTCTATATCCCTGCATGTTGTACGCCTGCGGCAATCAAGGCCGGCTGCTTTGAAAAACAGGTGATTACGTTGCATGAATCATGCGAAGTTAGCAACTGACTTTTGGTATTAAAAATCTGAAATTTCATGATGACGATAATATTTTCCCGTAAGCCAAACTAAAAGTATTCGTTTCGTTTAAGGTAAGGAAAATAATTACCCGCGGCAGGAGTGAAAAGTCCGCCAACATGAAATAGGGTGCTATTTGTTCCCGTGCTGATTTATAAATAATCAGATGCCAGGACCGTTTTCCGTTTTTCCGTACGCCTGGCGTCATATAAGGCATTATCGGCACGGGTCAGTATTGCTGAGTTTCCCGCTGCCGCTCACGCTTCAACCACGCCTGCGCTGAAGGAGAGCACCGGCGCCGCCCCAGGAGAGATTCGCCCCATGCCGCCGGCTGGTGCAGCTTTTTCAGCGAACGCCGGGCGTTGAGCGACGCCAGCGCCTGCATGCCGTCGTTAATAAGCGCCCGTTTTTCTTACATTATCTGTTCTCTGCACCGCAGAGATGCTGATTTACGCGACGGAGATATATTTTCCTGAGCTATAAATCCCCTTTTTTCGACGCGCAGAGACTGGCGAATAAAACAGCAAGTGTGATATAGTTCACACATCTTATGTAACGAGAAACATTGTTTCATTCCAGTTCGTCTGCTCTGTCGAGGATGGGTTTTATGGCAACCATTACCACCAGCATGGTACTCCTGCGCTGGCCGTTGTTAAGCGCGGTTTTGATGTTCCTGGCCAGCACGTTAAACATTCAGTTTCGAAAATCGGATTACGCGGGTCTTGCCGTCATTAGCACCCTGCTGGGACTAGGCGCCGCGTGCTGGTTCGCGACAGGTCTGCTCGGCATTACGCTGATGGATATGGCCGCCGTCTGGGAAAACATTAAAGTGGTAATGGTGGAAGCCATGAGCCATACGCCACCAGACTGGCCGATGGTCATTACCTGATTATCTATTGATAACAAGCTGTTGAAAGCCTCCTGCGGGAGGCTTTTTTATTTCCAATTGTAATGATAACCATTCTCATATTAATATAGCGGCGTGATGATTAACTTTTGATGCATTCCGCATGTCTGACCGCGCCGCCAACACAGCTTCCCTGACCCTTGAATCGCTTTACGGCGCGCATCACGGCTGGCTGAAAAACTGGCTTACCCGCAAACTGCAGTCCACCTTTGATGCCGATGATATCGCGCAGGACACCTTCCTGCGGGTGATGGGCAGTGACGCCCTGACCACAATCCGCGATCCGCGCGCCTTCCTGTGCACGGTTGCTAAACGGGTGATGGTCGATCTCTTTCGCCGAAACGCGCTGGAAAAAGCCTACCTGGAGATGCTGGCGCTTATGCCAGAGGCGCTGGCACCGTCACCGGAAGCGCGCGAAAGCCAGCTGGAAACCCTACAGCTTATCGACGCCATGCTTGACGGGCTCAGCGGCAAAACGCGCGAGGCTTTTTTGCTGTCACAGCTCGAGGGTCTTTCCTACAGCGAGATTGCCCAAAGGCAGTCCGTCTCCGTCAGCTCGGTGAAAAAATACGTGGCAAAGGCCGTTGAGCACTGCCTGCTGTTTCGCCTGGAGCACGGCCTGTGAATCCTTCCGTATCCGACTCCCGCCGCCGGGCACTGCGCTCGGCATCGCACTGGTATGCGGTATTAAGCGGCGAACGCGTCAGCCCGCAGCAGGAAGCGCGCTGGCAGCAGTGGTATGAAGAGGACCAGGATAATCAGTGGGCCTGGCAGCAGGTCGAAAACCTGCACAGCCAGCTCGGCCGCGTGCCGGGTAAGGTTGCCTGCCGGGCGCTGCAGGACACCCATCTTACCCGTCGCCACGTCATGAAAGGTCTGCTGCTGTTGCTCGGCGTCGGCGGCGGCTGGCAGCTCTGGCACTCTGAAGCCGGGGAAGGCCTGCGTGCCGACTACCGTACCGCCAGAGGCGCGGTCAGCCATCAGCGGCTGGAGGATGGTTCACTGCTCGCGCTCAACACGCAGAGCGCAGCGGATGTTCGTTTTGACGAGCATCAGCGTACCGTCCGGCTCTGGTACGGCGAAATTGCCGTCGCTACCGCTAAAGATGAGCGCCAGCGGCCTTTCCGCGTTCTGACCCGCCAGGGCCAGCTCACCGCGTTAGGCACGCGGTTCTCCGTGCTGCATGAGGACAACAGCACGCTGCTCACGGTCCAGCAGCATGCCGTTGAGGTTTCACTGGCACGCCATCCTCAGGAAAAACGCATCGTAAATGCTGGCGAAAGCCTGCGGTTCAGCAACGCTGAGTTCGGCGAGACGACGCCGGCGGAGGAGGAAAGCGCCAGCTGGACGCAGGGGGTGCTGAGCTTTAGCGATAAACCGCTGGGTGAGGTTATTGCCACGCTGAGCCGCTACCGCAGCGGCGTACTGCGCTGCGATCCGGCGGTGGCGCAATTACGGCTGAGCGGCACCTTCCCGCTGAAAGATACCGATGCGGTTCTGAACGTTATAGCACAGACGCTGCCGGTGAAAATTCAGTCAGTTACGCGCTACTGGATCACCCTCTCCCCAGTGTAAGAAAAATAATTCTCATTTCGATTGTCCTTTTTACCCTTCTCGTTCGACTCATAGCTGAATACAACAAAAATGATGATGGAGAAGGTATGACGCCTTTACGCGTTTTTCACTCAGCAACACCTTTGGTTAACGCCATTCGCCTGAGCCTGCTGCCGCTGGCCGGGCTTTCGCTATCCGCCTTCGCCGTACAGGTTGATATCGCACCGGGCACGCTCGATAAAGCGCTTAACCAGTATGCCGCACGCAGCGGAATTACCCTGTCGGTTGACGCCAGCCTGACGCGCGGCAGGCAAAGTAACGGTCTGCACGGCGACTACAGCGTCGAAAGCGGCCTGCAGCAGCTGCTGAACGGCAGTGGCCTGCAGGTTAAAGCGCTGGGTAACAACAGCTGGACGCTGGAGCCTGCTCCCGCCCCACAGGAAGATGCCCTGATCGTATCAGGAGACTGGCTGGGCGAAGCGCGTGAAAACGACGTATTCGAACATGCCGGCGCGCGCGATGCGATCCGCCGTGAGGATTTCGCCAAAACCGGCGCAACCACCACGCGCGAAGTGCTCAACCGCATTCCCGGCGTTAACGCCCCGGACAATAACGGAACCGGCAGCCACGATCTGGCGATGAACTTTGGTATTCGCGGCCTCAACCCGCGTCTGGCCAGCCGCTCGACCGTGCTGATGGACGGTATTCCTGTGCCGTTTGCCCCTTACGGCCAGCCGCAGCTCTCGCTTGCACCCGTCTCGCTCGGCAACATGGATGCGATTGACGTGGTGCGCGGCGGCGGAGCGGTTCGCTACGGGCCGCAAAGCGTGGGCGGCGTGGTGAACTTTGTTACCCGCGCGATCCCACAGGATTTCGGCATCGAAGCGGGGGTGGAAGGCCAGCTCAGCCCCACCTCTTCACAAAACAACCCGAAAGAGACCCACAACCTGATGGTGGGCGGCACGGCGGATAGCGGATTCGGCACTGCCCTGCTCTACTCCGGCACCCGCGGCAGCGACTGGCGCGAGCACAGCGCAACCCGTATCGACGACCTGATGCTGAAAAGCAAATATGCGCCGAACGACGTGCACAGCTTTACCAGCCTGCTGCAATACTACGACGGCGAAGCAGATATGCCCGGCGGCCTGTCCCGCGCGGATTACAACGCCGACCGCTGGCAATCCACCCGTCCGTACGATCGTTTCTGGGGCCGTCGCAAGCTGGCAAGCCTGGGCTATCAGTACCAGCCTGACGGTCAGCATAAGTTTACCGTTCAGGGCTTTTATACCCAAACCCTGCGCAGCGGCTATCTGGAGCAGGGGAAACGTATCACGCTCTCCCCGCGAAACTACTGGGTACGCGGCATCGAGCCACGTTACAGCCAGAGCTTTACGATCGGCCCGACCGCGCACGAAGTGGGCGTAGGTTATCGCTACGTGAATGAATCCACCCACGAAATGCGCTACTACACCGCCACCCGTAGCGGCCAGCTGCCGTCCGGTTCAAGCCCTTACGACCGTGACACCCGCTCCGGTACCGAGGCGCACGCCTGGTATCTGGATGACAAAATTGACGTCGGCAACTGGACCATCACGCCGGGCATGCGTTTTGAACATATCGAGTCATACCAGAACAACGGCATCAAAGGCACGCACCAGGAAGTGAGCTACAACGCCCCGCTTCCGGCACTAAACGTGCTCTATCACCTGACTGACAGCTGGAATCTTTATGCAAACACCGAAGGCTCGTTCGGCACCGTACAGTACAGCCAGATTGGCAAGGCTGTGCAAAGCGGCAATGTGGAACCGGAAAAAGCGCGAACCTGGGAGCTCGGCACCCGATACGACGATGGGGCGCTGACGGCGGAAATGGGGCTGTTCCTGATTAACTTTAACAATCAGTACGACTCTAACCAGACTAACGACACCGTTACCGCGCGCGGCAAAACGCGCCACACCGGGCTGGAAACCCAGGCTCGTTACGATCTCGGTACCCTGACCCCGACGCTGGATAACGTCTCTGTTTACGCAAGCTACGCCTACGTTAATGCGGAGATCCGCGAGAAAGGCGACACCTATGGCAATCAGGTGCCGTTCTCCCCGAAACACAAAGGTACTCTGGGCGTGGACTACAGGCCGGGCAGCTGGACGTTCAACCTGAACGGCGATTTCCAGTCCAGCCAGTTTGCGGATAACGCCAACACCGTTAAAGAGAGCGCCGACGGCAGCACCGGACGCATTCCTGGCTTTATGCTCTGGGGCGCGCGCGTGGCGTACGACTTTGGCCCACGGATGGCCGATCTCAACCTGGCGTTCGGGGTGAAAAACATCTTCGACCAGGCGTACTTCACCCGCTCTTACGACGACAACAACAAAGGCATCTACGCTGGCCAGCCGCGCACGCTGTATATGCAGGGGTCGTTGAAGTTTTAACTCCCGCCAGCCCGACCTGCACGCGGGTTTGGCAGGTCGGGTCAGCGAAGCGCTACAGGACACAGGCTACTCACATGTTCACACCATTACGCACCCTCTTCGCCGCTCTGCTGCTGATCGCCGGCCACGCCTTTGCCGTCACGGTTCAGGACGAACGCGGCACGTTTACGCTGGATAAAACGCCGCAACGGATCGTGGTACTGGAGCTGTCGTTCGCGGACGCGCTGGCCGCCGTAGACGTCAGCCCGGTCGGTATTGCCGACGATAACGATATCAACCGCATCCTCCCCGAGGTGCGCGCGCGCCTGAAACCCTGGCAGTCCGTCGGCACGCGTGCGCAGCCGAGCCTGGAGGCGATCGGCGCCCTGAAGCCGGACCTGATTATAGCCGACAGCAGCCGTCATTCAGGCATCTATGGCGCGTTGCAGAATATTGCTCCGGTAATATTGCTCAAGTCACGGAACGAAACGTATGCGGAAAACCTGCAGTCTGCCGCCCTCATCGGCGACGTTGTGGGGAGATCAGCGCAGATGAAGGCCAGGCTGGCGCGTCATAAACAGCTGATGGCGCAGTGGGCCAGACAGCTGCCAAAGGGAACGCTGGCGATCTTCGGTACCTCCCGGGAACAGCAGTTCAACCTGCACACCCGGGAAACCTATACCGGCAGCGTCCTGACCGCCCTGGGGCTAAAGGTGCCGACGGCGATGGCCGGGGCATCCATGCCGTCTGTTGGGCTGGAGCAGCTGCTGGCGCTCAATCCGGCCTGGCTGCTGGTTGCGCATTATCGCGAAGAGAGCATCGTTAAGCGCTGGCAGCAGGATCCGCTCTGGCAGATGTTAACCGCGGCGCAAAAACAGCAGGTTGTTTCGGTCGACAGCAACGCCTGGGCGCGGATGCGCGGTATTTTCGCCGCCGAACGCATCGCCAGCGATACGGTAAAAATCGTTCATCACCAGCCTTTATCCGATGTGAAATAATGCCTATCAGACATCCGGCGCTACGGTGGGGCCTCCCCGCTGTCGCGCTCTTGCTTCTTTTCTGGCTGAGCCTGTTTTGCTACTCGGCCATTCCCGTTTCCGGGGCTGACGCTTTTCGCGCCCTGCTGCCTGGCCACGCGCCGACGCTCCCCGAGGCGCTGGTGCAAAACCTCAGGCTACCGCGCAGCCTGGTCGCGATCCTGACCGGTGCAAGCCTGGCCCTTGCAGGCTCGCTCCTGCAAACCCTGACGCATAACCCCATGGCCTCTCCTTCCCTGCTCGGCATTAACAGCGGGGCAGCGCTGGCCATGGCGCTCACCAGCGCGCTGAGCCCGACGCCGGTGGCCGGTTTTTCCCTCTCCTTCATCGCCGCATGCGGCGGCGGCGCGAGCTGGCTGCTGGTGATGACCGCAGGCGGCGGATTTCGCCATACGCAGGACAGAAACAGGCTGATCCTCGCGGGTATCGCCCTGTCGGCCTTTTGCATGGCCCTGACCCGCATTACGCTGCTGCTGGCGGAAGATCACGCTTACGGCATTTTCTACTGGCTCGCAGGGGGCGTTTCACACGCCCGCTGGCAGGAGTTCTGGCAGCTCCTGCCGGTGGTGGCCATTGCCGCGCCGGTCGTGCTGCTGGCGAAGCAGCTGAATCTGCTTAACGTCAGCGACAGCACCGCCCATACGCTGGGGGTGGATCTGCCGAGGCTGCGCCTCATCATCAACGTACTGGTGCTACTTCTGGTGGGAGCCTGCGTCAGCGTGGCGGGGCCGGTGGCCTTTATCGGGCTGCTGATGCCGCATCTGGCACGCTACTGGACAGGATTCGATCAGCGCAGCGTTTTGCCGATGAGCATGCTGCTGGGCGCGATGTTTATGCTGCTGGCTGATGTACTCGCCCGCGCGCTGGCTTTCCCCGGCGATCTTCCCGCCGGCGCGGTGCTGGCGCTGGCCGGTGCCCCCTGCTTTGTCTGGCTGGTCAGGAGGCGGGGATGAAAAAGGTGCTGGCCATCGTGCTTGCCCTGGCAGGGTGTTCCCTGCTGTCGCTCCATCTGGGCGTAATCCTCGTTCCGTGGCGTTCGCTGCTGACCGACTGGCAGCCCGGACGCGAGCACTATTACGTATTGATGGATTACCGCCTGCCGCGCCTGCTGCTGGCGCTGTTTGTCGGGGCGGCCCTCGCGGTGGCGGGCGTGCTGGTGCAGGGGATCGTACGTAATCCCCTGGCCTCGCCGGATATTCTCGGCATCAACCATGCCGCCAGCCTTGCCTCGGTGGGCGCTTTGCTGCTTATCCCGTCGCTGCCGGTGATGGTCCTGCCGCTGCTGGCGTTTGCCGGAGGCATGGCGGGTCTTTTCCTGCTGAAAATGCTGGCAAATACCCGACAGGCGATGAAGCTGGCGCTGACGGGGGTCGCCCTTTCAGCCTGCTGGGCAAGCCTGACGGATTACCTCATGCTCCTGCACCCGCAGGATGTGAACAGTGCCCTGACGTGGCTGACCGGCAGCCTGTGGGGACGCGACTGGACCTTTGTGAAAATTGCCGTGCCGCTGCTGATGGTATTTCTGCCCCTGAGCCTGCGTTTTTGCCGCGATCTTGACCTGCTGGCCCTGGGCGATGCCCGGGCAGCCACGCTCGGCGTATCGGTATCCCGCACCCGGTTTCGGGGCCTCCTGCTGGCGGTTGCCATGACCGCAACCGGCGTGGCCGTCTGCGGTCCCGTCAGCTTTATCGGCCTCGTGGTGCCGCATATGGTGCGAAAAATTACCGGCGGAAGACACCGCAGGCTGCTGCCCGTTTCTGCCCTGACGGGCGCGCTGTTACTGGTTATCGCCGACCTGCTGGCGCGGGTGATTCATCCGCCGCTGGAGCTTCCGGCAGGCGTTATGACCGCGATTATCGGCGCGCCGTGGTTCGTCTGGCTGCTTGTGAGAATGCGATAAATGACGTTACGAACTGAAAATCTGTCCCTCCGCTACGGCACGCAAACGGTGCTCGACGGGCTATCTCTTACGCTGCCTGCGGGAAAGGTCACCGCGCTGCTCGGCCCTAACGGCTGTGGAAAATCGACGCTCCTGAACTGCTTTTCCCGGCTGTTAACCCCAGAGTCCGGGACGATACTGCTTGATGAACAGCCTGTCGCAGGCATGACGGCCCGCCAGCTGGCTCGTCGTCTGGCCTTGCTGCCGCAACACCATTTAACGCCCGAGGGTATCACCGTTCGGGAACTGGTCTCTTATGGCCGCAGCCCGTGGCTACCGCTATGGGGGCGTTTATCCGTTGAAGACAACGCCCGCGTTAACGTGGCCATGAGCCAGACCCAAACCCACGCTCTGGCTGACCGGCGGTTAACCGAACTGTCTGGCGGCCAGCGCCAGCGCGCGTTCCTGGCAATGGTGCTGGCGCAGGATACCCCCGTCGTGCTGCTTGATGAGCCAACGACGTATCTGGACATTAATCATCAGGTTGAGCTGATGCGTCTGATGGGTGACCTCAGGACGCAGGGAAAAACGGTGGTTGCAGTGCTGCACGATTTAAATCAGGCAAGCCGCTACTGCGATTATCTGGTGGTGCTGGCAAGCGGACGCGTGATGGCGCAGGGTACGCCAGAGGAGGTGATGACCCCCGCGTTGCTGAAAGCCGTGTTTAACGTGGAGGCGGAAATCCATCCGGAGCCGGTATCGGGCAGGCCGATGTGCGTGGTGGTGTAGTTTTTTACCGCCCGTAGCCGCGTTGACCATCGCGTACTAACATACCTACGCGCTAATCGGCAGCGGAAATTTACTGATAATCGCCAGTCGGTTCTGGTGGTGCTCTTCATCGCCCCAAAGCCAGTTCACCTGATCGCCTATATCACTGTCTTTCACAATCGGCCTCATTTCACAGGTGATCATGTCGTACGCATACAAATGATGCCCACTGGCGATGGCATCATATAGACGCGACTGCCAGAAGCTCATGCCATCTCGTGTCTGATGGCGGTCTGTAACAATGACGTTGTATTTTTCCAGTAAATAGTGAGAAAACACTTTTCCTGGCAAATCGCGCAACACGCCACGGTGCGACGGTTTAGGCGAGCGCCATATCAGAATTTGCGTCACTGGCATGTAATTTAAAAATGCATCTTTCTGATAAATCACGCGATTGTAGTAAACAATCTCCTGCGTAATTTCATTGACCAGCGCCAGTTCAAAGTGCTCATTAGGAATATCAGCAATTCGATTTTCAGCTCTGACAAAATGATATCCCGGCGGGAATGGGCCAAAGCACAGTTCTTCATCCACTGACGCGCAAGGGGAAATTTCGTTCAGCAACGCAGCGTTGTGGTTATCCACCGTGAGCATTGCGAATGTCTTCTGAACGTCTGCGGGATCAAAGAGTTGTTGTGGCATAGCTCCTCGCGGATGATATGGGTCAGGTACCCAATATAACGTGATGAGTATTAAACAAGAAGCCCTGCAACAGCAGGGCTTTTTTTAGTGCTGAAGACAATCAGAACGGGATGTCGTCGTCAAAATCCATTGGCGGTTCGTTAGACGGTGCCGGAGCAGACTGCTGCTGCGGACGAGACTGCGCGCCGCCGCTGAACTGGTTGCCGCCCTGTGGCTGCTGAGGCTGGCCCCAGCCGCCCTGCTGCTGACCGCCACCCGCTGGTGCGCCGCCGCCCTGACGGCCACCCAGCATCTGCATGGTGCCGCCAACGTTGACCACCACTTCCGTGGTGTATTTTTCCTGACCGGATTGATCGGTCCATTTGCGGGTGCGCAGCTGGCCCTCAATGTAAACCTGAGAGCCTTTACGCAGATATTCACCGGCCACTTCTGCCAGCTTGCCAAACAGCACTACGCGGTGCCATTCGGTCTGCTCTTTCATTTCACCGGTCGCTTTATCACGCCAGGATTCGGAAGTAGCCAGCGTAATGTTGGCAACTGCGCCACCACTCGGCATGTAGCGTACTTCCGGGTCCTGGCCCAGATTACCGACGAGAATCACCTTGTTTACGCCTCTGCTGGCCATGTTCGTGTCTCCTGAATACGTTTCTTAATAGTGTAAACGCGCGAGTGTACCATTTCCATGCGACACTTTGATAGTTGCGTAGCATGTTCCAGAGTTCTCTCGCGGACTCGACATTGTTACACAGACAATCAGAAAATGCATTCCAATACTGTATATTCAAACAGGTCATTTTGTGTCATAATTAGCCGTTTCTGACAGCCGTTTGTCCTTCAAACAAATCAGGCAATCCGTGTTCCAACCGGGAAAGGTGAATGGATAAGATCGAAGTTCGGGGCGCCCGCACCCATAATCTCAAGAATATCAACCTCATAATCCCTCGCGACAAACTTATCGTCGTGACCGGGCTTTCGGGGTCTGGCAAATCCTCACTGGCTTTCGACACCTTGTATGCCGAAGGACAGCGTCGTTACGTTGAATCACTCTCGGCGTACGCGCGTCAGTTCCTGTCGCTGATGGAAAAACCGGATGTAGACCATATTGAAGGGTTATCGCCTGCTATCTCCATTGAGCAGAAATCCACGTCGCATAACCCGCGCTCCACGGTCGGTACGATTACCGAAATCCATGACTACCTGCGTCTGCTGTATGCGCGCGTGGGCGAGCCGCGCTGTCCGGACCACGACGTCCCGCTGGCGGCGCAGACCGTAAGCCAGATGGTGGATAACGTGCTGTCGCAGCCGGAAGGCAAACGCCTGATGCTGCTTGCGCCAATCATTAAAGAACGCAAGGGCGAGCACACCAAAACGCTGGAAAACCTGGCAAGCCAGGGCTATATCCGCGCCCGTATCGATGGCGAAGTGTGTGACCTGTCGGATCCGCCAAAGCTGGAGCTGCAAAAGAAACACACCATCGAAGTGGTGATTGACCGCTTTAAGGTGCGTGACGATCTGGCAACCCGTCTGGCGGAATCCTTTGAAACGGCGCTGGAGCTCTCCGGCGGCACGGCGGTGGTTTCCGACATGGACGACGCAAAAGCGGAAGAGCTGCTGTTCTCCGCTAACTTCGCCTGCCCGATTTGCGGCTACAGCATGCGCGAGCTGGAACCGCGCCTGTTCTCGTTCAACAACCCGGCGGGCGCATGCCCAACCTGCGACGGCCTGGGCGTGCAGCAGTACTTCGACCCGGACCGCGTGATCCAGAACCCGGAGCTGTCGCTGGCGGGCGGGGCCATTCGCGGCTGGGATAAGCGTAACTTCTACTACTTCCAGATGCTGAAATCGCTGGCGGAGCACTATAAGTTCGACGTCGAAGCCCCGTGGGCAAGCCTGAGCGCAACCGTGCACAAAGTGATCCTGTTCGGCTCCGGTAAAGAGAACATCGAGTTCAAATACATGAACGATCGCGGCGATACCTCCGTGCGCCGTCACCCGTTTGAAGGGGTGCTGCACAACATGGAGCGCCGCTACAAAGAGACCGAATCCAGCGCGGTGCGCGAGGAGCTGGCGAAGTTCATCAGCAACCGCTCCTGCGCCACCTGCGAGGGCACGCGCCTGCGTCGCGAAGCGCGCCACGTGTTTGTGGAAAACACGGCGCTGCCGACCATCTCAGACATGAGCATCGGCCACGCGATGGACTTCTTCAACAACCTGAAGCTCTCCGGCCAGCGGGCGAAAATCGCCGAAAAAGTGCTGAAAGAGATCGGCGACCGTCTGAAGTTCCTCGTTAACGTCGGCCTGAACTACCTGACGCTTTCCCGCTCCGCGGAGACCCTGTCCGGCGGTGAAGCCCAGCGTATTCGTCTGGCGAGCCAGATTGGCGCGGGCCTGGTCGGCGTGATGTACGTGCTGGATGAGCCGTCTATCGGCCTGCACCAGCGCGATAACGAACGTCTGCTCGGCACGCTGGTTCACCTGCGCAACCTTGGCAACACGGTGATCGTGGTTGAGCACGACGAAGACGCAATTCGCGCCGCAGACCACGTGATTGACATCGGCCCGGGCGCTGGCGTGCACGGCGGCCAGGTGGTTGCGGAAGGAACGCTGAAAGACATTATGGCGGTGCCGGAGTCGCTGACCGGCCAGTACATGAGCGGAAAGCGCAAGATTGAAGTGCCGAAACAGCGCGTGGCAGCGAACCCGGAAAAAGTGCTGAAGCTAACCGGGGCGCGCGGCAACAACCTGAAAGACGTGACCCTGACGCTGCCCGTCGGGCTGTTCACCTGTATTACCGGCGTGTCCGGTTCCGGTAAATCGACGCTGATCAACGATACGCTGTTCCCGATTGCGCAGACGGCGCTGAACGGCGCGACGCTGGCCGAACCTGCGCCGTACCGCGACATTCAGGGGCTGGAGCATTTCGATAAGGTTATCGATATCGACCAGAGCCCGATTGGCCGCACGCCGCGCTCCAACCCGGCGACCTATACCGGCGTCTTTACGCCCGTACGTGAACTGTTTGCCGGCGTGCCGGAAGCGCGCTCGCGCGGGTATACGCCAGGACGCTTCAGCTTTAACGTGCGCGGCGGCCGCTGTGAAGCGTGCCAGGGCGACGGCGTGATCAAGGTTGAAATGCACTTCCTGCCGGATATCTACGTGCCGTGCGACCAGTGCAAAGGCAAGCGCTATAACCGCGAAACGCTGGAGATTAAGTACAAAGGCAAGACCATTCACGAAGTGCTGGATATGACCATCGAAGAGGCGCGCGAGTTCTTTGACGCTGTCCCTGCGCTGGCACGCAAGCTGCAAACGCTGATGGACGTGGGTCTGACCTATATTCGTCTGGGACAGTCAGCGACGACGCTGTCCGGCGGGGAAGCGCAGCGCGTGAAGCTGGCGCGTGAGCTGTCCAAACGCGGTACCGGTCAGACGCTGTATATTCTGGACGAGCCGACCACCGGCCTGCACTTTGCGGATATCCAGCAGTTGCTGGACGTGCTGCACCAGCTGCGCGATCAGGGCAACACTATCGTGGTCATTGAGCACAACCTGGACGTGATTAAAACCGCGGACTGGATTGTCGATCTCGGCCCGGAAGGCGGCAGCGGCGGCGGTGAAATCCTCGTCTCCGGTACGCCAGAGACCGTTGCAGAGTGCGAAGCCTCGCACACCGCGCGCTTCCTCAAACCACTGCTGTAATCGTCACACGGAGAGCTGCTGTCGAATTGTTTCCGGCAGCAGCTCAACCGCCTGTTGATACGACGCGTCTACCAGATAGTAAATCTGCGATCCCGGCAGCGAGCCGTCGAGAAACACCGTACTCCAGTGCGCTTTGTTCAGATGCTTGCTTGGCCTGACGTCATCGTGCTGCTGGCGCAGTAAATCGGCCAGTTCCGGGCTGGTTTTCAGCGACGCCGCAGGACGTCCCTCCACCTCTTTCACCATCGCGAACAGCACGTCACCCACTTTGATCTGCGTGGCTTTCCAGTCGCTGTGAACGCTTTGTTCCGCGCCAGGCTTGCTCATGCAGTACTGAAGTATCTCCGAAATTGTCATCATTATTCCCCTTGTAGCGTTGCGATAATTTTACGCGAACCACCGTGAATGCGATGCTCTCCCAGCCAGATCCCCTGCCAGGTACCCAAAAGCAGGCGTCCATTGTGGACCGGCAGCATCAGCGAGACGCCCAGCAAAGAGGATTTGATATGCGAAGGCATATCGTCCGCCCCCTCATAATCATGCTCATACGGAGCGTTATCCGGAACGCTTTTCAGGAAATGTCTTTCCATATCGGACCGGACGGTGGGATCGCAATTTTCATTAAGCGTGAGAGAAGCTGAGGTGTGCTGAAGCAGGAGATGCAGTAAACCCTTTTTAACGCGCGACAGGTCGCGGATTTGACCGATGACTTCGTCCGTCACAAGGTGAAATCCGCGTGGTTTTGCGCTTAGGGTCAGGATCTGTTGATACCACATGTGCTGCTCCGTGTTGAAAGATGAATCTTTCTAAGTGTGCAGCAAGAAAGCGAAAGGTAAAACCCGCGCGGCGAGATTTGCTTAAAAAAGAATCAACCCGCCGCTAACGCATCAATATTCGGAGTTAACGATCACCTCTTCGCCAAATTTTCCGGCCATTGGCAGCGGCCGGTAGGTCGAGTTCGAGGCGCGTAACACCCGGATGCCTCTGGCTCCCACGTCGTGCGCCGCAGTGATGTCGTTATCCGAATCGCCGTAGAACACCCTGATGTTTTTCTTTTCCAGCCACTGGGTTTTGGTGTTTTGCCCTTCATGGTCACCGGCAAAGATGACCGGGTTCATGCTGGCAGCCGGGATCAGGAAATCATCCTGCAGCGTTTTCGATACGGTTTCGGTTTTGGTCTGGCTGCGCCCGGTTACAAAGTAGATGCTGTCGCCGCGCTTTACGTGCATGGCGATAAGCGCGCGGGCAACCTCTTTCGGGATACTGAACTCATCCCAGCCGTTGTTCATCTTTTCCCAGAATTCCGGGTTTTTCAGATAGGCTTCGCTGCCCGGCGAATAAGTTTTTTTGCCGCGCCAGAAGCCGGGGCTGGAGAAGAGAACGGTGTCGTCAATGTCGAAACCCACGGCCATCGGCGGCCGACCCGTCAGGCTGTTTTCAATTTGTGCCACAGAGACCCAGTGAATGGGCGCCTGTTCGGCAAGAATGGCGGCGGTGGTTCCGGTGTAAAGCGGCGTCGGTGCGGAGGCTCGCGCCACTACGGCGCTATTAAGCGAGAACAATAAGCAGGCGGCGCTGAGCGCCAGTGTGATCTTGCGCATATTTTCCCCTGAATATTCAGCTTGTTATCGTTTTAATTTGAGTGGATGGTCAAAAAACTATCCGACCATAACCCCGACGGGAGGGGATGGAAAGGAGTTTTTACTTATGAAGCTGAATAAAAAGAAGAAGATCACAAAGCGGGACATCGACCTGAGCAGCCTGATGCCCTCACCCCGACCCTCTCCCACAGGGAGAGGGAGAGGGATAGTTAGTGAGTGCTTACATGACGGCAGCAAAGGCCTGCGCCACGCGCTGAACGTTGCTGGCGTTCAGCCCCGCCACGCACATGCGGCCGCTGGCGATCAGGTAGACGCCGAACTCTTCGCGCAGGCGATCGACCTGCGCAGCGCTTAGCCCGGTGTAGCTGAACATCCCGCGCTGCTTGAGCAGATAGTCGAAGTTATGCCCCGGCACCGCCTCTTTCAGCACGTTAACCAGCTCCTGGCGCATCGACAGAATACGCTTACGCATCGCTTCCACTTCCGCAAGCCAGCTGGCTTTCAGCTGGTCATCGCCCAGTACGGTCGCCACCACCTGCGCGCCAAAATTCGGCGGGCTGGAGTAGATGCGGCGGACCGTCGCTTTAAGCTGGCCGAGCACGCGGCCTGCCGCCTCAGCATCGTTACACACCACGGAAAGGCCGCCAACGCGCTCGCCGTACAGTGAGAAGATTTTCGAGAAGGAGTTGCTGACCAGAGCAGGCAGACCCGCGCTGGCGATAGCGCGAATGGCGTACGCGTCCTCCTCCATGCCCGCGCCAAAGCCCTGGTAGGCAATGTCGAGGAACGGGATCAGGTTTCGCGCCTTCAGCACTTCGATTACCGCATCCCACTGCGTATTCGTGAGATCGGCACCGGTCGGGTTATGGCAGCACGGGTGCAGCAGCACGATGCTGCGCTCCGGCAGGGTATTGAGTTTTTCAAGCAGCGCGTCAACGCGCACGCCGTTGGTTTCGCTGTCAAACCACGGATAGGTCGCGACCTTAAAGCCCGCGCCTTCAAAAATGGCCACGTGGTTTTCCCACGTCGGGTCGCTGACCCATACGCCGGAATCCGGGAAATATTTTTTCAGGAAATCGGCGCCCACCTTCAGCGCACCCGAGCCACCCAGCGTCTGGATAGTGGCCACGCGCTTTTGCGCTAGCACCGCGTGGTCCGCACCAAACAGCAGCGGCGCGATGGTATTGCGGTAAGCGTTTAACCCTTCCATCGGCAGATAAAGCGAAGCACCGTGCGGCGTGGCGTTAAGACGCGCTTCAGCCTCGGCAACGGCCTTTAGCTGAGGAATAATGCCGTCCTCGTTGTAATAAAGACCGATGCTGAGGTTCACTTTATCGCTGCGAGGATCTTCTTTGAAACGCTCCATCAAGGAGAGGATAGGGTCGCCGGCGTAGGCGTCTACTTTCTGAAACACGCGATGTTCTCCGGATTTTTTTTTGCGGCAGGGAATTCAACAATAAACCGGAAGCAGGAGAAGATCGAGAAGGTTATGAAAACCGTTTCTGTATATGCCGACGAATTTGTTCGATACGCTCAGACGTCGACCCTGTGACGTGTAAATACGGGATGTTTCGGCGCGCCAGTTCAGCGACATACCACGCCTGCTGCCTGTGGCGAAACGCCGCACCTTGCCGGGTACCATCCTGTACAAATGGAAATTCATCGCCGCACAGTATAACCAGCGAATAGTCCCGCCCGGCTAAGTCGTGCAGCGCCTGAGGCGCCGAGCCATACTGGTCGAGCGTATAAAACAGCGTGGTTAAGGGCGACGTATCGCAGATCAGATAAGGCGCCGTGCTGGCTGCTTCCTCACGCCTCACCTGCTCACGCGCAATATGCAGTAGATCGTCGCATTCCAGTACTCCGTTCTTTTCCTCCCAGTATTCGCGCCCGAACTCAGCGACGCAGGGCGCGTTAAGCGCTGCTGCCAACGCCCGGGAAAGCGTGCTTTTGCCCGTCGATTCGCCGCCTAACAAGCAAATTCGAAAGACAAAACTCCGGTAAACCTCCGCCGGGAGCATCTCACGGTAGCGATGAACATCGGAGCGAATAAGCGTGCCTGAGGGCGCATCAGGACCCTTCGGGCGCTGAAGCCGCACGTGCGTAACCGGGGATCCGAAACGCTGGCTTAACACACCCGCAAAACCGTCCCCATAGTCTTCTGCGGTGAATACCGCCTGCGGCTGACAGTGCAAAACGTCTTCACACAGCGTGGCAACGTAATGACGATGGAGATCGTCGCCAGCGTCATTCGGTGGCGGTGGCGCAATATCGTGGGTCGCCACCACCTGCTCAGACAGCACAAGGTGGCGGCACTGAGGGAAACGCGTCTGTAACCAGTGAAGCCGCTTTTCTGGCTCGTAGCCCGGTATTTCAGGCGACGAATAGCTGATGATAACGACCGTCCCGCACTGCGCGAGCGCTGCATGGATAAGCGCTTCATGGCCTAAATGTAAAGGTGCAAATTTGCCCACGACCAGGCCGGTTGGGTAACGCTTCATTGCGTACGGAGTTCCTTACGCCATTGATACAGTCCGTGCCAGGCATTACACCAGAACACCAGGTATAAACCGGCCGTCAGATACAGCTCTCTCGTCGCATACAGCGGAACTGCCAGCGTGTTTACTGCCAGCCACACGTACCAGTTTTCCAGGCGCCGTCCCATCAACATAAACTGAGCAAGGACGCTGAATGTTAAAATAAGGGAGTCCAGCCAGGGGGCCCAGGCATTGGTGTAGAGATGCAATATCAGTCCATACCCCGCCGCCACAATCGTGGCGCAGGCTAGCAAAATAGCAATATGCCCAGGCCTGGTTCGCCGTACAGGTAATACATCTCCACGGTGCCCTTTAAGCCAGTGTATCCACCCCGTTATGCTCGTGATGATGAAGAAGAGCTGTAGGGTGACATCGGCATAAAGCTGCACCGAATAGAAGACCCAGGCGTATAGCCCGCTGCCGAGAATGCCGATCCACCACGTATTGATATTGTTTCTGGCCGCCAGCCAGACGGAGAGCGCATAGGCCAGACAAGCAGCCATTTCAGATGGTGACATATCCCTTCCCGGACAATGTGTTAGTCGATGTATTTCATCGCCACCCGCGACGTCAGCCGCGTGATAAGTTCGTAAGCACTCACTTTTGTGATTTCAGCAATGCGCTCAACGGGCAGGCCTTCACCCCACATTACCGCTTCATCACCCGCCTTGTCCTGCGCGTCTGGCCCCAGATCGACACAAATCATATCCATCGCCACGCGGCCGACAATCTTCACTTCCCGGCCGTTGACCAGCACCGGCGTACCCGTTGGGGCAGCGCGCGGGTAACCGTCGCCGTAGCCCATCGCCACCACGCCGAGGCGCGTATCGCGCTCGCTGGTCCAGGTTCCGCCGTAGCCCACCGGCTCCCCCGCTTTGTGCTCGCGCACGGCAATCAGCTTTGAAACCAGCGACATAACCGGCCTGAAGCCAAAGTCCGGCCCCCAGGGTTTGTGCTCCAGAGGCGAAACGCCATAAAGAATAATGCCCGGGCGCGCCCAGTCGAAGTGCGACTGCGGCCACAGCAGAATACCGCCGGACGCCGCAATCGAGCGCATCCCCGGCTTGCCTTCGCAGAAGGTGTTGAAGATATCAAGCTGCTGCTCGGTCGCACCGCATTCAGGCTCATCGGCACGGGCAAAGTGGCTGACAATATTCACCGGCTGGCGCACATTTTTGCACCGGCACAGGCGCTGATAAAAGGCCTCTGCGTTTTCCGGGCGCACGCCCAGACGGTGCATGCCCGTGTCGAGCTTCATCCACACGGTAACCGGCTCGCTCAGCCCGGCCGTTTCCAGCGCGGCCAGCTGTTCTTCATTGTGTACCGCGGTGTGCAGATGCTGGTCGGCAATGGTCGGCAGATCGGCGGCGTCAAAAAAGCCTTCGAGGAGCAGAATCGGTTGCGTTATGCCGCCCGCGCGCAGGCGCAGAGCTTCTTCGAGACGGGCGACGCCAAAGGCGTCGGCATCGGGGAGCGTTCGCGCGGTCTCAAGAAGACCGTGACCGTAAGCGTTCGCTTTCACGACTGCAACGAGCCTGCTGGCGGGTGCCAGCTCACGCAGTCGTTGCAGGTTGTGTCGCAGAGCGCGGCGGTTAATAACAACAGTTGCCGCTTGCATGTAAAAAATCCTTATTCGTCGTCGTACTGCGGGCCCGCATAGTTATCAAAGCGTGACCACTGGCCGTTAAAGGTAAGACGTACCGTACCGATAGGACCGTTACGTTGCTTACCGATAATAATTTCGGCGATCCCTTTCAGGTCGCTGTTCTCGTGATAAACCTCATCACGGTAGATGAACATGATTAAGTCGGCATCCTGCTCGATGGAGCCGGATTCACGCAGGTCGGAGTTGACCGGACGTTTGTCAGCACGCTGTTCCAGGGAGCGGTTAAGCTGGGAGAGCGCCACCACCGGGACGTGCAGCTCTTTGGCTAACGCCTTGAGCGAGCGGGAGATCTCGGCGATTTCCAGCGTACGGTTGTCGGAGAGCGACGGGACGCGCATCAGCTGAAGGTAGTCGATCATGATGAGGCCGATGCCGCCGTGTTCGCGGGCGATGCGGCGCGCGCGGGAGCGCACTTCCGTCGGGGTCAGGCCGGAGGAGTCATCGATGTAGATGTTTCGCTTTTCCAGCAAAATGCCCATGGTGCCCGAGATGCGCGCCCAGTCCTCATCGTCGAGCTGGCCGGTACGGATACGGGTCTGATCCACGCGCGACAGGGATGCCAGAGAACGCATCATGATCTGCTCGGAGGGCATTTCAAGACTGAAGATGAGTACCGGCTTGTCCTGCAACATCGCCGCATTTTCGACGAGGTTCATCGCAAATGTCGTCTTACCCATAGACGGACGCGCCGCGACGATAATCAGATCCGAAGGCTGTAGGCCCGCGGTTTTCTTGTTGAGATCGTCATAGCCGGTGTTAACGCCGGTGACGCCGTCGTGCGGCTGCTGGAAAAGCTGTTCGATACGCGCAACGGTGGCATCGAGCACGTCGGCGATGTTTTTCGGCCCTTCGTCTTTGTTCGCGCGGCTTTCAGCGATTTTAAAGACCCGGGATTCCGCCAGGTCGAGCAGATCTTCGCTGGTGCGCCCCTGCGGATCGAAACCGGCCTCGGCGATTTCGTTCGCCACCGAGATCATCTCGCGAACAACGGCGCGCTCGCGAACGATGTCCGCATAGGCGCTGATGTTCGCGGCACTTGGGGTGTTTTTTGACAGCTCCGCCAGATAGGCAAACCCGCCGACGCTGTCCAGCTGCCCCAGGCGCTCCAGCGATTCTGCGAGCGTGATCAGGTCAATCGGGCTGCCCGACTCCTGCAAACGCGCCATCTCAGTGAAGATATGGCGGTGCGGGCGGGTATAGAAATCTTCCGCGACAACGCGCTCGGCGACGTCGTCCCAGCGTTCGTTATCCAGCATTAAACCGCCCAACACGGACTGTTCCGCTTCAATCGAGTGCGGCGGGACTTTTAACCCGGCGACCTGATAATCACGCTCACGAGGTTCAGTCTGTTTGTTGAAGGGTTTGTTTCCTGCCATAGTGAATGGAGTTACCGAGATAAAGAGTGGGTCGAAAGGTTACCATATTTTTCTTACGGAGGGAGCATGGCAACGCGCATTGAGTTCCAGAAACACGGCGGTCCGGAAGTGCTGAAGGCGGTTGAATTTACCCCCGCTGCGCCTGGCGAGAACGAAATCCAGGTTGAAAACAAAGCGATTGGCATTAACTACATCGATACCTATATTCGCGGCGGTCTCTACCCGCCCCCATCAATGCCGAGCGGGCTGGGCACCGAGGCGGCCGGTATCGTCAGCAAAGTAGGCAGCGCGGTTAAGCACGTTAAAGAAGGCGATCGCGTGGTGTACGCGCAGTCCGCGCTGGGTGCTTACAGCTCCGTTCATAACGTACCGGCCGAGAAGGCGGCGCTTCTGCCAAACGCTATCTCCTTCGAGCAGGCTGCCGCCTCATTCCTGAAAGGGCTGACGGTCTTTTACCTGCTGCGCAAAACCTACGAAATTAAGCCGGATGAGCAGTTTCTGTTCCACGCTGCCGCAGGTGGCGTGGGGTTGATTGCCTGCCAGTGGGCGAAGGCCCTGGGTGCGAAGCTGATCGGCACCGTCGGCAGCGCGCAGAAAGCCCAGCGTGCGCTGGACGCGGGCGCATGGCAGGTGATCAACTACCGGGAAGAGAGCATCGTTGAACGGCTGAAAGAGATCACCAGCGGCAAAAAAGTGCGCGTAGTGTATGACTCGGTGGGGAAAGATACCTGGGAGTCCTCGCTCGACTGCCTGCAACGTCGCGGGCTGATGGTGAGCTTCGGTAACGCCTCGGGCGCTGTCACCGGCGTGAATCTGGGCATTCTGAATCAGAAAGGGTCGCTGTACGTCACGCGCCCCTCTTTGCAGGGTTACATCACCAGCCGGGAAGAACTTGAGGAAGCCAGCAACGAGCTGTTCTCGCTGATCGCCAGCGGCGTAATCAAAGTGGACGTGGCCGACGCGCAGAAGTACGCGCTAACCGATGCGCAGCGGGCGCACGAGGTGCTGGAGAGCCGGGCGACGCAGGGGTCGAGCCTGCTCATCCCCTGAGTGCTGAAAAGAAATTGGGCTTCCCGTGGGAAGCCCTTTCTTTTTTTTAGTTCGGCTGTATGTAGGGTACAGCTCGATGAATTCTTTAGCGGCAGCCATAGTGACAGATTCGATAAGTAAATCCTATTCTGTTCTAAACATTGCTGCCGGAAAAGTTGCAGGTATGTGACGTACCCCTCAATACCTTAGTAACGAAAGCGGTTATTACGCTGATAAGTGGGCAGTTTTGGCGATTTAATCGCCCGTATCGCCCATACCACCGCAACCGCCAGCAGCAGCCACGGCAACAGCTTGATCGTCAGGGCAAACAGTCCGCCGACAAACATCACCACCGTAGCGACAACGAGCGCGGCCAGAATACCGAGCAGCGATACGCCCGTGACCATCAGCATGATAAAGAAGCCAATCACAAAAAGTAGTTCCAGCATGGTGCTCTCCCACGAATTCCCGAATGATGCTGGGATCGTTACAAGAATCATGCCAAAAATAACCCTTTGTTTTGAAAACAAAACGCCCCGCAACGTGTTGCAGGGCGTGGTGTTTTTGACCATCTTTTAGCGAATTTTATCGCTTATCCGCGACCAGGCGCAGCGCGTGTTCCAGCACGTTAATATCCGCACCGGCCTTATGCGCGTTCTCGCTGAGGTAGCGACGCCACTGGCGCGCGCCAGGAATGCCCAGGAACAGGCCGAGCATGTGGCGGGTAATGTGGCCCAGATAGGTACCGTTGCTCAGCTCGCGCTCAATGTACGGATACATGGCGCGCACCACGGCTACCGGATCGGCGTCGGCACCTTCAGTGCCGAAGATTTCACGGTCAACCGTCGCCAGGATGCCCGGGTTTTGATACGCCTCGCGCCCGACCATCACGCCATCCATATGTTCGAGGTGCGCTTTGGCCTCGTCCAGCGACTTAATTCCGCCGTTGATCGACATGGTCAGGTGCGGGAAATCGCGCTTCAGCTGGTACACGCGCGGGTAGTCCAGCGGCGGGATCTCGCGGTTCTCTTTCGGGCTGAGGCCCGAGAGCCAGGCTTTACGGGCGTGGATGATAAACATCCCGCACTCGCCCTTCCCTGACACCGTGTCGATGAAGTCACACAGGAATTCGTAGCTGTCCTGGTCGTCAATGCCGATACGGGTTTTGACCGTAACCGGAATGGACACGACATCGCGCATCGCTTTGACGCAGTCTGCGACCAGCTGTGCGTTACCCATCAGACAGGCGCCGAACATGCCGTTCTGCACGCGGTCGGAGGGGCAGCCGACGTTGAGGTTAATCTCGTCATAGCCGCGCGCTTCAGCCAGCTTTGCGCACTGCGCCAGCGCGGCCGGATCGCTGCCACCCAGCTGTAGCGCAACCGGATGCTCTTCTTCGCTGTACGCCAGATAGTCGCCCTTGCCGTGGATAATTGCGCCGGTGGTGACCATTTCGGTGTACAGCAGCGTATGGCGGGAGAGCTGGCGCAGGAAATAGCGGCAGTGTCTGTCCGTCCAGTCGAGCATCGGCGCAATGGAGAAACGGTGTGCTGGGAAGGTGGTCTGGCGTTCTGACAACATGGCGAAGTTTTAAGCATCTGGTGGAAAAGGGGCGCTACTATAGCACAAAGAAAAGCCGGAGGCGCAGCGCCTCCGGTGTACTTTAGAACGTCATGCTCAGCTGAGCGCCGGCGCCCCAGGTTTCGTCTTCGCCATAAAGCCCCATCAGATCGACATGAACGGTGCTGAACGGCGCAAACCCGACGCCGCCGGTAAAGACGTTGCTGTCATTACCTTTCATGTCCGCACGGTAACCGGCGCGCACCGCCAGCCAGCTAAGCGGCGTGACTTCAGCACCAATGCCGGCGTACTGGGAGGTATCTTCGCTTTTGAAGCCTTTGGTTTCGGTCAGATCCCCGTCCGCGGTCAGCGTCACCAGATCGTTGTGCCAGGCGGCCCCGGCTGTCACCAGCGGACGGATCTGATAGGTGTCTTTATAACTCACCACCTCTCCCGTACGCCCGTTGCGGATGCGGATATCTTTGGTATCGATATCGCGCGACATCAGGTTTTGCCCGCTCACGCCAACCGTCCAGTTTTCACCGAAATCAGCAGCAATACCGGCATCGACGTTGAAGCCGGTGTCGTCGGTACGGTAGCGGCTGTCGTTCCACTTATTACTGTCGTAATCGTAGATTGAGGTGGTGTAGTTATAAAGCCAGGTTTGTTGCAGCTTTGGCGTGACGCCAACGGAAACCGGAACGCCGCCAAGATCGAACTGGCGGGCCACCGCAATACCGTAGTCGGACACAATTGCCGCCCGGCCGGACGCCGTAGAGTTCAGGTTTTTGGTGATTTGATCGGTACCGTTTAGCGCGGCGTCCAGCGCCACGCCGGCAGCCACCGCATCGCTTCCCTGAATACCGCGCAGATAATCAATGTCCTGCTGATCGATAGAGGAGCTGACCCGGCCATGGGCGTAGCCTTTCGCCATAAAGGCCACCGAGAGCACATCGTTAGGGATACTGACGGCAATTCCGGCGCCCGCGTTAGCGCGTGCGGTTTTGCCCTTCAGGTAGTCCAGCTCATCAGCGAGATCTTTCGCGGCGCCCTGGAACTGATTGATCGAACCTAATGGATTGGTGATGATATCAATGGGCGTCAGGCTATCAACCACATCCTTGTAACGATTGATTTTGTCGTTAATGGTGTCGATTTCGTCCTGAAGATTGTCTTCATCGGTCACCTGCACGCCAACGGACGGCAAAATGACCGTCACGTCATCCTCAGGTTTAGACTTTGCCAGCAGCGCGGGGTTGATTAACGCCCCGCTGCCATAACTGCCTGCTGCCACTCCCGTGCCGCCCATTGCGTCACTACGCGCTTCCGTCCAGGTATTGGCTGCTCCCGCCTGATTTGCCATAAAAAAGGAGACAGCGATGCTAACCATCGAAAATTTAAAATGTTTTTTCACAGTGTGCTCGTAAATAGTTTGTTATTAGTTAACCCTGTCTGTTATCACCCAAACAGGAACGAACTATTGCTGTGAATAAGTGCAAAAAGACCCGCTATTTCCCTAAGTTAAATTCCATCCCGGCCTGTTGTAATATGTGACGACCATCAATATTTATAGAAGAGGAAATTATTTTCGCCCAGGTTTTCCATCGTGCGGACCAAAAAATTGAGGCGGATGATCCACCCAGCGGTCTTCGCGGGTCGCGGCATATACCGGATTGAGCGGATAGTAGATGCGGTTATTTTTTTTATTGGCCTCCCCCACTACCAGCAAGCGTACCTCTTCATCGGTGTTGTTGATAAAGGTATGGCAGATTCCCGTCCCGGCAGGGAACCCCACGCTGTCTCCGGGTTCGAGCTTCCACAGATAGCCATTGATCCAGGCCTCCGGGTAACCCTCCAGAACGTACACAAACTCTTCTTCGTCGCTTTCAGCATGGGGATAAGACGTGCGGCGTCCGGGCGGCAGCCGTTCATGGTGAATACCGATGCGGCCCAGCCCCAGCTTGCGGGACAGCGGCGCGCCAATTGAAAAACGTTCGTTGCTGTCAGGATAGGTGGCGTTATCGGCACCTTCTACGTCCCGCCAGTGCCGAATACAGTCAGGTCTTTTCATTATGCATTCTCCCCATTTGCGATGCGTCAGGTATAGCACAGCCCGGCGGATCTCGGTGTTTTTATCAGAACATGATAAAGTGAGGGTTTTCTACCCTTTCCACATCCGAGGTGCCCGATGGACAAGTCCACAAAAGAGCTGTTAGCGCAAGCTGAAAAGCTGTGCGCGCAACGCAATGTGCGCCTGACCCCGCAGCGCCTTGAGGTACTGCGTCTGATGAGCCTGCAGCAGGGCGCCATCAGCGCGTACGATTTGCTCGACCTGCTGCGCGAAAGCGAGCCGCAGGCAAAACCGCCAACCGTCTACCGGGCGCTCGATTTCCTGCTCGAACAAGGGTTTGTGCATAAGGTGGAATCAACAAACAGCTACGTGCTTTGCCACCTTTTCGACCAGCCGACCCACACGTCCGCTATGTTTATCTGCGATCGTTGCGGCGTGGTAAAGGAGGAAGGTGCAGAAGGCGTGGAAGATATTATGCATACGCTGGCAGCCAGAATGGGCTTTGCGCTGCGCCATAACGTGATAGAAGCACACGGCTTATGCTCTGCCTGCGTGGAGGTGGAATCATGCCGCCATCAGGATGCCTGCCAGCACGATCACTCCATTCTGGTGAAGAAAAAGCCGCGCTGACGGCAAAGAAAAAGGCGGCTCATGGCCGCCCTTTGGGGTACTGTCCGGTTACCAGCGGTAGTCGTTACGGGTTTCCCAGTCTTTGACTTCGTTTTCCGCCTGATCTTTTTCGTAACCGTAGCGCTCCTGGATTTTACCTACCAGCTGATCGCGCTTGCCTTCAATGACGGTCATATCGTCATCTGTCAGCTTACCCCACTGTTCTTTCGCTTTACCTTTGAATTGCTTCCAGTTGCCGCCGATTTCATCTTTATTCATAATCGTGTCCTCGTGTTAAGCGTCTAAGAGTATCGTCCGCTTCGTTCTTTTCTGCTGGACGTGATTATTATTGTAGTTAAGGATTCGGCAGCTGGTTTTATATTCGGAATCTTTAACCGTTACGATATATCGCTTCGGGCAGGAAACCAGGTATTGTTTCGCCAGTGGCGACGCCAGATAACAGCCAGCGAAAGGCCGCGCAGTGAGAGAAAGACCGCCAGCGCCAGCCACAGACCGTGGTTGCCGAGATATGGCAGCGTCAGCAGCGTCAGGCCGAATCCCGCAGCAGCGACGGCCATGCTGTTACGCATCTCCGCCCCTCGCGTCGCACCGATAAACATGCCGTCCAGCAGATAGCACCACACACCCACCACCGGTAAAACCACCTGCCAGAGGATATAGCGATCTGCCAGCTCGCGCAGCGTGGGCAACGAGGTGAGTAGCGCGACAATATGCCCGCCAAAGCAGGCGTAAACCAGCGCAAAAATCAGCGCCACCAGGCACGCCTGCCGGCAGGCTGCACGCCATACTTCGCGCAGCTGGCCGCTTTCACGCGCGCCATAGGCCTGACCTGAGTGCGCTTCTACGGCGTAAGCAAAGCCATCCAGCGCGTATGCGGTAAAGGTCAGGAGCGTCATCAGAACGGCGTTGACCGCAACTATTTCTGGCCCAAGGCGCGCGCCAAAAACCGTCAGTGCGCCAAAGCACAGCTGCAACAGGAGCGAACGCAGCATGATGTCGCGATTGAGCGCCAGCAGCTTACGCATATTGCCGCGCCAGGCCGTTTTCAGCAGCGCAAGCGTAATACCGCGCATCGCCAGCACGCGCCAGACCATCCACAAACCGATAAGCAGCGTGCCGTATTCGGCGATTGCCGTGGCCAGCGCCGCGCCGCGGACGTTCATGTGCAGCCCCATTACCAGCCAGAGATCGAGGACAATATTGAGAAGGTTACCCACCACCAGCAGGATCACCGGCGCGCGGGCATACTGCACGCCCAGCAGCCAGCCCAGCAGGACCAGGTTTGCCAGTGAAGCAGGCGCGCTCAGCCAGCGAATTTCAAGGAACCGCCGGGCCTGCTCCAGTACAGCATCACTGCCGCCCACAATATGAAGCGCCAGATCGATAAGCGGCGTACGCAACAGAACGATTAACGCGCCGGCACCAAAAGCCAGGATAAGCGGCTGAACCAGCGCGCGAGCAAGACGCAGGGGATCTTTTGCACCGTACGCCTGGGCCGTCAGGCCTGTCGTACTCATGCGCAAAAAGAGCAGCAGCATAAAGAGGAAGCTGGTCGCCGTTGCGCCAATCGCGACGCCGCCCAGATAAATCGGCGAATCCAGATGCCCGATTACCGCCGTATCAACCAGCCCCAGGAGAGGAACGGTGATATTGGAAAAAATCATCGGTAGCGCAAGACGCCACAACGCCTTATCGGCAGAAGTTAGCAAGGCCATTGAAATTACCGGAATCAGAAAATAAGCCAGGCCGCAGAGGAACTGCGGCCTGTCAGGAAGAGATTACAGCCATTCGCCGTTGCGGATAACACCTACCGCCAGGCCTTCAACAGAGAAGTTCTGCTCGCGGAGATCCACTACAATGGGGGAAAACTCGCTGTTTTCTGGCAGAAGCTGTACGGTGTTACCCTGTTTCTTCAGGCGCTTAACCGTCACTTCATCATCGATGCGCGCCACGACCACTTGTCCGTTACGCACGTCCTGGGTTTTGTGTACCGCCAGCAGATCGCCATCAAGAATACCGATATCTTTCATGGACATTCCGCTAACGCGCAGCAGGAAATCAGCGCTCGGCTTGAACATGCCCGGGTCAACCTGATAGTGCCCTTCGATATGCTGCTGTGCCAGCAGGGGTTCACCTGCGGCGACGCGCCCCACCAGCGGAATACCGGTCTCTTCTTCCACCAGCAGACGAATACCGCGTGACGCGCCGGAAACTATCTCAATGACGCCTTTACGCGCCAGCGCCTTAAGGTGCTCTTCGGCAGCATTAGGAGAACGGAAGCCCAGACGCTGCGCGATTTCTGCACGCGTGGGTGGCATACCCGTCTGGCCGATATGATCCCGAATGAGATCAAACACCTCTTGCTGCCTGGTCGTTAACGCTTTCATTCCGCCCCCTGGGTGTATATACAGTTATGCTGTGAGTATATACAGTCAAAGGCGATTTTGGAACCAAAAACTGCACAAAAAACCAGGGACTTAATTATTCCTCGAGGCTCATCGGAAATGTGACCAAAGCAGCGTGACCCAGGTTATTACCGCAGTGATAATCGACAGCAGCACGGCGGCAGAGCCCATGTCTTTCGCCCGGCCAGAAAGCTCATGGAATTCTGACCCAATACGGTCAACGACGGCCTCAATAGCGCTATTAAGAATTTCCACTATCATCACCAACAGTACGGAGCCAATTAAAAGCACGCGGGTAATCGCGTCAACATCAAGGAAACAGGCGATAATCACCGCAACAATAGCTGCGATACCCTCCTGGCGAAATGCGGCTTCATTGATCCACGCGGCACGGAAACCTTTCCAGGAATAGCCGGCGGCTTTAATGATTCGGGTTAACCCAGTGGTATTATTGGCCATTTAAAGAACCTTTTAGGAAAAAGAGCGTCTGTAACAGGGGGCGCAGCGCGTTGCGCTACAGCCTCAAGTATGACGGGTAACAACAGAAATTTTGCGCGCTTTCTGTTATCCTTGCGCCGCAATTGCATTATTAACCAGAGGCTTTACATCGTTTATGTCCGGCTGGCCACGAATTTACTACAAATTACTTAATTTACCATTAAGCGTACTGGTAAAAAGTAAGTCTATTCCAGCAGAACCCGCGCTGGAATTAGGGCTCGATACGTCGCGCCCTATTATGTACGTTTTGCCTTATAACTCGAAGGCAGACCTGCTGACGCTTCGCGCTCAATGTCTGGCGCACGATTTACCCGACCCGCTTGAACCGCTGGAAGTCGACGGCACCCTGCTGCCGCGCTACGTGTTCATTCATGGCGGGCCACGCGTGTTTACCTATTACACGCCGAAAGAAGAGTCCATCAAGCTGTTCCATGACTACCTCGATCTGCACCGCAGCAACCCGGATCTGGACGTACAGATGGTGCCGGTGTCGGTGATGTTTGGACGTCGTCCGGGACGCGAAAAAGGGGAAGAGAACCCGCCGCTGCGCATGCTCAACGGCATTCAGAAGTTCTTCGCCGTCTCATGGCTGGGACGCGACAGCTTTGTCCGCTTCTCTCCTTCCGTTTCATTGCGCCGCATGGCGGACGAACACGGCACCGATAAGATCATTGCGCAAAAGCTGGCGCGCGTTGCCCGAATGCACTTTGCACGCCAGCGTCTGGCGGCAGTGGGGCCACGCCTCCCGGCGCGACAGGATCTGTTCAACAAGCTGCTGGCATCCAAAGCGATTGCCCGTGCCGTAGAAGACGAAGCGCGCAGCAAGAAAATTTCACACGAGAAAGCGCAGCAGAACGCGATTGCGCTGATGGAAGAGATCGCCGCGAACTTCTCCTACGAGATGATTCGTCTGTCCGACCGTATTCTCGGCTTCACGTGGAACCGCCTTTATCAGGGCATTAACGTCCACAACGCCGAGCGCGTGCGTCAGTTAGCGCACGACGGCCATGAGATTGTCTATGTGCCCTGCCACCGCAGCCACATGGACTACCTGCTGCTCTCTTACGTGCTTTATCACCAGGGTCTGGTACCGCCGCACATCGCTGCCGGCATCAACCTGAACTTCTGGCCAGCGGGCCCGATTTTCCGCCGTCTGGGCGCATTCTTTATTCGTCGTACCTTTAAGGGCAACAAGCTCTACTCCACCGTCTTCCGTGAGTATCTGGGCGAGCTGTTCAGCCGCGGCTATTCCGTTGAATACTTCGTGGAAGGGGGACGCTCCCGTACCGGTCGTCTGCTCGATCCGAAAACCGGCACGCTGTCGATGACCATCCAGGCGATGCTGCGCGGCGGTACGCGCCCTATCACGCTGGTGCCGATTTACATTGGTTATGAGCACGTGATGGAAGTGGGAACCTACGCAAAAGAGCTGCGTGGTGCGACCAAAGAGAAAGAGAGCCTGCCGCAGATGCTGCGTGGGCTGAGCAAGCTGCGCAACCTCGGTCAGGGCTACGTAAACTTTGGCGAGCCAATGCCGCTGATGACCTGGCTGAACAACCATGTTCCGGAGTGGCGCGAGTCTATCGATCCTATCGAAGCGGTACGTCCGGCCTGGCTGACGCCAACGGTTAACGGCATTGCTTCCGAGCTCATGGTGCGCATCAACAACGCCGGTGCGGCGAACGCCATGAACCTGTGCTGTACCGCGCTTCTGGCCTCTCGCCAGCGTTCACTCACCCGCGAACAGCTGACCGAGCAGATCGATTGCTACCTGGACATCATGCGCAACGTGCCGTATTCCGCGGATTCGACCGTGCCGTCTGCCACCGCCAGCGAGCTAATCGACCACGCGCTGCAGATGAACAAGTTCGAAGTCGAGAAAGATACGATCGGTGACATCATCATTCTGCCGCGCGAGCAGGCCGTGCTGATGACCTACTACCGCAATAACATCACGCATATGCTGATGCTGCCGTCGCTGATGGCGGCCATTATTACCCAGCATCGCCGTATTTCACGTGAGGAGCTGCTGCGCCATATTCAGACCATCTACCCGATGCTGAAAGCGGAGCTGTTCCTGCGCTGGAGTAAAGATGAGCTGGCGGTAGAGCTCGATAAAATGTCGGCAGAGATGCATCGTCAGGGGCTCATTACCATCAATAGTGACGAACTGCATATCAATCCGTCACGTTCTCGCACCCTGCAGCTCCTCGCTTCCGGCGCGCGCGAAACATTGCAGCGCTATGCCATCACCTTCTGGCTGTTGAGTGCAAACCCTTCAATCAACCGCGGTACGCTGGAAAAAGAGAGCCGGACCCTGGCACAGCGCCTGTCCGTACTGCACGGCATTAACGCACCGGAATTCTTCGACAAAGCGGTATTCAGCTCGCTGGTACTGACGCTGCGCGATGAAGGGTTTATCAGCGATACGGGCGACGCCGAGCCTGCTGAGACGCTAAAAGTTTATCAGATGCTGGCGGAGCTGATTACCTCGGATGTGCGTTTGACGATTGAGAGTTCGACGCAGGGGGAGTGATGTTTCAGCGGTTTGATGCCCTATCCCAGGTGCGTATGTGAAAACATGAAAAACGGCAGTCAGAGACTGCCGTTTTTTTTACCTCATCACCGGGCTTTCAGGAGAAGTAACTCATCGCCAGCCCCAGAAACAGCACCAGCCCGACGTAGTTATTATTCAGGAACGCCTTAAAGCAGGCTTCACGCTCGCGCTTTGCGATCAGCTTCTGCTGGTACGCAAACAGCAGCCCCGCCACCAGCACGGACCAGTAAAACTCCCAGTTCAGCCCGTTCAGGCGACCAATCGCCACCATCAGCGCCAGCACCGCCACCTGCAAAATGCCGATGATTAGCCTGTCGTGACGACCAAACAGGATCGCCGTCGACTTAATGCCGATCTTCAGATCGTCATCGCGATCGACCATCGCATATTGCGTATCGTACGCGACGGCCCAGAGAATATTCGCCAGGAACATCAGCCAGCAGCTAAGCGGAACGGACTCGCTGACCGCGGCAAACGCCATCGGAATCGACCAGCCAAATGCCGCACCCAGCACCACCTGCGGCAGATGGGTGTATCGCTTCATAAACGGGTAAACCCAGGCCAGCGCCAGCGCGGCGACGGACAGCAGGATAGTCATGGTGTTGAGCGTTAACACCAGCAGGAAAGAGAGCAGCACCAGCACCACAAACAGGATGCGCGCCTCTTTTCCGGTTACCTGACCGCTCGGCAGAGGACGATTGGCGGTGCGCTTAACGTGTCCATCAAATTTTCGGTCGGCATAGTCGTTGACCACGCAGCCCGCGGCGCGCATCAGCCAGACGCCCGCCACGAACACCGCCAGGATCCACAGCGGCGGCACGCCCGGCGTTGCAACCCACAGCGCCCATAAGGTCGGCCACAGCAGCAGCAGCGCGCCGATGGGTTTATCGGTACGCATTAAGCGGTGATAGGCCAGCAGCTTATTCTGCGTCAGACTCCACTCCATTTTTTCTCCCTCTTAGTACAACGGCGATGCGGGCAAAAATAGTTCCGTCAGTATTAACGGCTTGCCGCTCAAACGAAGGCGGGAACGGCGCCCCCACAGGTCGGCATCGCGTCCAATTTCAATAAAATCACGGGTCAGTTCAGACGAGGTGAACAGATATCGCCCCAGCGGCGTTTTGCCGAGGCGTTGCAGTGCCAGCTCCGGCCCGGAAAGTGTAGACTCAGGAACGACCGTCCGCCCGGCAAGCCACGGCTCGCCATCCGCACAGAGTAAAATTTCACGCAGCCAGTAGCGTTCTTCCTGCGGCAACAGCGGCAACTCGCTGGCAATCGCCTCAGCCGAGACAAACCCTTCCTGAATCATCGTCACCGTGACCGTTTTGCCCTGCTGCTCAAAACGTTTTGTCATGGAATCTTCCAGCAGCAGCCAGTCCAGCTGTTCCGGGTCAAGCGCAGGGATGTGGTCGAAATAGCGTAGCGCACGCAGCTGCGTTAGCGCGGGGTGTGACATGCCAGACTCTCCGATACATAACGTAAAAGCATTGTATCGCAGATTGGCAAAATGAGGACGGACAAACAAAATTTAACGATCACTATCGCAACAATGGCGCAACGAAGCCAAAAAAAGTGCGCCCGTTAAGGCGCACTAAACTACTAACAAAATCAGCACTGTGGGGAGACGGTTACCCCTTGCCTTTTACACTGCTGATAAAGGTGGAACGGGCAGTGGTTGAACCTAAACGTTCGGCTTCATCAAGCAGCTTCAGCGCTTTATCGACGTCGCCGCGCTTCACCGCCTGCTTAATGGCGTTGTTGAAGTATTCTTCGGTGTCGTTCAGTACCGGCTCAGCTTTCTTGGCCGGGGCTGGCGCTGCGGCTGGTGCAGCGGCAGGGGCGGCATAAGCAGGCGCGGCGGTATTACCTACCGTTACCGGGCCAGGACCCGACGAGCCAAACAGCGGGCCTACGAGCACGCTGGAGGCGCTGTTGGTGGACACTTTCAGTTTGATCAGGCCGTCGGTAGTATGGCGAGCATGCGGGTCCGGGATGTCCGGGACAGCGTTACCGGTGCCTTTCGCGTAGGCTTTTGCCGGATCGACAAGCTTCGTTGTCTGTTGCAGATCTTTCTCTGTGGTGAACACCAGAACATAAATTTTCTGCTGACCCAGGGCCGGCGTCAGGCGCATAACGCCTTCCAGACGGTCTGCACTCATCACGCCAGGCTCCTGATAGCTAAAATAGGAGCTTGGGAAGAATGCGGATGGCGTCATGTTCTGATCGAGGATCAGCACGTTAGGCGCGAAGACGCTGGTCTGTTTATTGACTTCACTGGTCAACGTCAGGGTCAGCTCGCCGATATTCGCGGGCACGCTGAACGCCGCGACAGGACCGCTGATACCCGGAACGTTCAGCGACTGACCGCCAGCGGCAAGCTGGGTGGTTTGCGTTTTCGACTGGTCAACTGGCGTCCACACCAGCTGCTGAAGTGCCGCCGCCGGAATAGCTGGCGCAGCACTGGTATTTTGAGGAACGAAATTTACATCTGCAAAGGTGACCGCAGGCGCGCAGGCCAGCAGCCCCGCAGAGAGGCACAGCGCGACGAGACTTTTCTTCATTTTCATTGTTATTACCTCTGATAGCGTGAGCGCTGCGGTGGCCAGGCAATAGCGCGCAGCGCCTAAGGAGAGAGGGGCTTACGCCCCTCTTTTCAGGTCATTACGTCAGGTTTGACGAATTACCACCAGATTTCCATCTGGGCGCCGAAGGTCCACTCATCGTTGTCGCCACGGCTGAAGGTTTTCGCGGACGTGTCGCTATACGCTACGCCAGAGGTGTAACCTGCACCTGAGTCGTTGTTCGCGTAGCCCCATTTCTCATCCCACTTCGCGTAGGTTGCGAAGACGCGGATAGCCGGACGAGACCAGATGCTGTCGCCTGCCTGCCACTGCTGGGCCAGGGTGATTTTGTACTGGCTGTTTTTGTCGTCAGTTTTCTGAGACTTAACGTTGTCGTAGCCCACTTCCAGCAGGGTGCTCATGATCGGCGTCCATTTGAACATTGGACGAACGCCCACGGTCCACCACTCGGTACCGTTGTTGTTATCACGATCGATGTTCTGGTACATACCGACGTACATCAGGTCCCAACGGTCAGCCAGGGTGATTGCACCGTGGTCCAGCACGCGCCACATGGAGCCGTCGTTATCGATGCTGCCACCCTGCGGAATGCCTTTACCGTTAGAGGTCATGGAGTCCGTACCGTACTGGAGCACGAACTTGTTGAAGCCCTTCATCATGCTCTGGGTGTGTTCAGCGGTGAACAGCCAGCCATCTTTAGAGGCGCCAGGTTGCAGGTAGTAGTCGTCAGGAATGTTGGTGTGACCGTAGTCAACGCCCAGCTCCAGCGTACCGCCCGGGTTAGTTTCCAGACCGGCTAAGCGAACGTCGAAGACGTCGTTTGGTACAATATTGTCATAAATACGGTCGCCGTTAGGATCACGATCGGCGAAGGTTGCAGAGCCGCCGGATTCAGAAGAACGGGTAGCGGCCAGAGACAGTTTACCGAAGCCCAGATCGATGTTTTCGATACCCGCACCAGGACCAGAGATATCCCAGTAGTAGAAGTCGATCATGTGGACGTCATGACGCTGATAGAAGCGCTTACCGGCCCAGATGGTGGAGCCTGGCAGCCATTCAATCAGGTTTTTACCCTGCACGTTAGCTTCACGGAAAGCCGGGCTGGTAGATTCCCAGTCGTTCTGCTGAGAAACGGAGTAGGCTACGTTGGTGTCGAAGTAGAAGCTCTTGTCGCCCTCTTTCCACACTTCCTGGCCCAGCTTCAGCTCGGCGTAGGTTTCACATTCGTTACCGAGACGGTACTTACTTTGTGCCCCGGTTGCCTGGAAACATTGTTGTTCACCGCCACTACCGGTCCAGCCGATGCCGGAACGAGCATAACCTTTAAAGTCTACGGCGCCCGCCTGGGCAGACAGGATGCCTGCCGCAATGGCGACAGCCAGAGGGACCTTGCGCAGAGTAATCATTATTCTATCTCCTGAGATCATTGCTTTTCTTTGTAATTGGAATGCTTAAACGCCTGGCTCTTTGTGCAGCCGACGACATGCTGTGCCATCCTCACGGAACAGATGGCAACGCTCTGGCGGCAAACCGATAGCGAATGTGGCACCCTCTTCTACCAACACCACGTCATTCTGGCGGTAGACCAGGTTCTGACGGATGGCGGGGATCTGGATATGAATCTGTGTTTCGTGACCAAGCTGTTCGACCACCTGAACTTCACCTTCCAGCGTCACATCGGCGATATGGCTCGGCAGTAAATGCTCAGGACGGATACCGAGGGACATATTGGCCCCCACCTGTACGTTGGCGCTGTCGACCGGCAGCCAGACTTGCTGACGGTTAGGCAGTTCCACCTGTACCTGTTCAATCGCCGTCGCGGTCACTTTAACGGGCAGGAAGTTCATTTTTGGCGAGCCAATGAAGCCCGCAACAAAGCGGTCTGCCGGATAGTGATAGAGCTCAAGCGGTTTGCCCACCTGCGCCACGCGGCCAGCATCCAGCACCACGATCTTATCGGCCAGCGTCATCGCTTCGACCTGATCGTGGGTGACGTAAATCATCGTGCGGCCAAGACGCTTGTGCAGACGGGAGATTTCGATACGCATCTGGACGCGCAGGGCGGCATCCAGGTTAGAGAGAGGTTCATCGAGCAGGAATACGCGCGGCTCGGCCACCAGCGTGCGGCCAATCGCCACGCGCTGACGCTGACCACCGGAGAGCGCTTTCGGCTTACGCTCCAGCAGGTGTGCCAGCTGGAGCACTTCCGCCACCTGAGTGACGCGCTGGTTAATGGTCTCTTTTTTCGCCCCGGCCAGCTTCAGGCCAAAGGACATATTCTCGGCAACGGAAAGATGCGGATACAGCGCGTAGGACTGGAACACCATGCCCACGCCGCGTTCAGCGGGCGGGACGTCGTTCATTCGGGTATCACCAATAAACAGATCGCCGCTGGTGATGGTTTCAAGACCGGCAATCATACGCAGCAGAGTCGATTTACCACAGCCTGATGGACCAACAAACACCACGAACTCGCCGTCGTGGATGTCCAGATTGATGTCTTTTGACACCACTACGTCGCCCCAGGCTTTCGTTACATTACGCAGCTGTACGCTCGCCATGCCCTTCTCCCTTCGTTACAACCTGTCACCGACAGAAACATTCAAGATAAGTTCACTATGCGTGTTTCATTACTTTCGTGAATCCTCCACCCCCCGGCTTTTTTATGGGGGAGGAGGCGGGAGGATGAGAGAGCAGGCTCTGCGACCGCAGCTGAGGGGCTGAGGCAAAAATCGTGAAGCGGCCTGCAAATTTCGGTGGGTTTTTATGTGCGCCAGCACTCATAACTTAAATTTATGTTACAGCGATCACACAAACGGGGGGTGGGGCGTAGGGCCTAGGAGGATGGAAAGAGGATGTCAAATAAGGAGACTGAGTCACGTTGAACCACCTTATGTATCCACGAGCACATCACCAAAAAGGATGGCAGATATGAAGATCAAGACTGGCGCACGCGTTTTCGCATTGTCCGCCCTCGCAGCAATGATGATTTCCGCACCGGCTCTCGCCAAAATTGAAGAAGGTAAGCTGGTTATCTGGATTAACGGCGACAAGGGCTATAACGGCCTGGCCGAAGTGGGCAAAAAATTCGAGAAAGACACCGGTATCAAAGTTACCGTAGAACACCCGGACAAGCTGGAAGAGAAGTTCCCGCAGGTTGCCGCAACGGGCGACGGCCCGGACATCATCTTCTGGGCGCACGACCGTTTTGGCGGCTACGCGCAGTCTGGCCTGCTGGCGGAAGTCACGCCAGACAAAGCCTTCCAGGACAAGCTGTTCCCGTTCACCTGGGACGCCGTTCGCTATAACGGCAAGCTGATTGCTTACCCAATCGCGGTTGAAGCCCTGTCGCTGATTTACAACAAAGACCTGGTGCCAAACCCGCCTAAAACCTGGGAAGAGATCCCTGCTCTGGATAAAGAGCTGAAGGCGAAAGGAAAATCCGCCCTGATGTTCAACCTGCAGGAGCCGTACTTCACCTGGCCACTGATTGCTGCCGACGGCGGCTACGCGTTCAAGTTTGAAAACGGCAAATATGACGTGAAGGACGTGGGCGTGGACAACGCGGGCGCGAAAGCGGGCCTGACCTTCCTGGTTGACCTCATCAAGAACAAACACATGAACGCCGATACCGACTACTCCATCGCGGAAGCGGCGTTCAACAAAGGCGAAACCGCGATGACCATCAACGGTCCGTGGGCCTGGACCAACATCGACAAGAGCAAAATCAACTACGGCGTTACCCTGCTGCCAACCTTCAACGGCAAGCCGTCTAAACCGTTTGTTGGCGTGCTGAGCGCGGGCATCAACGCCGCCAGCCCGAACAAAGAGCTGGCGAAAGAGTTCCTTGAAAACTACCTGCTGACCGATGAAGGTCTGGGTAACGTGAACAAGGACAAACCGCTGGGCGCCGTTGCGCTGAAATCCTTCCAGGATCAGCTGGCGAAAGATCCGCGCATTGCGGCCACCATGGATAACGCCCAGAAAGGCGAAATCATGCCGAACATCCCACAGATGGCAGCGTTCTGGTACGCCACCCGTACCGCGGTTATCAACGCCGCCAGCGGTCGTCAGACTGTCGATGCCGCGCTGAAGGATGCTCAGGGCCGTATCACTAAGTAATGCCGTAGTCTCCTCTCCCTCTGGGAGAGGGTTAGGGTGAGGGTTGTCGCTATCCGCACGCCCTCACCCCGGCCCTCTCCCCCAGGAGAGGGAGAAAAGATCAAATGTTGTAGAGGAAGAACCCCATGGATGTCATTAAAAAGAAACACTGGTGGCAAAACGACGCGCTGAAGTGGTCAGTGATTGGTCTGCTGTGTCTGCTGGTGGGTTACCTTGTTGTTTTAATGTACGTGCAAGGGGAATACCTTTTCGCCATCATGACGCTGATTTTAAGCTCGGTTGGCCTGTATATTTTCGCCAACCGCAAGGCGTATGCCTGGCGCTATGTCTACCCTGGCGTTGCCGGAATGGGGCTTTTTGTCCTCTTTCCGCTGATCTGCACTATTGCGATTGCCTTTACCAACTACAGCAGCACCAACCAGCTCGCGCAAGAGCGCGCCACTCAGGTGCTTCTGGACCGTTCCTATCAGGCCGGTAAGACCTTCAACTTCGGTTTGTATCCTGAGGGCGACGAATGGAAGTTAGCGCTTACTGACGGCGAGAGCGGCAAACATTATATTTCCGACGCGTTCAGGTTTGGCGGCGAGCAGAAGCTGGCCTTAAAAGAGGCGGCGGCCCTGCCGGAAGGTGAACGTGCCAACCTGCGTATCATTACCCAGAATCGTCAGGCGCTGACCCAGCTCACCGCCGTGCTGCCCGATGACAGCAAAGTGACCATGAGCTCGCTGCGCCAGTTCTCCGGCACGCAGCCGCTTTACACCCTGGCGGATGACGGCACGCTGACGAATAACCAGAGCGGCGTGAAGTACCGCCCGAATAACGATATCGGTTTTTATCAGTCCGTGAACGCCGACGGCACCTGGGGTGATGACAAACTCAGCCCGGGCTATACCGTCACCATCGGCTGGGATAACTTTACCCGCGTATTTACCGACGAAGGCATTCAGAAACCGTTCTTCGCCATCTTCGTCTGGACGGTGGTATTCTCCGTACTGACCGTGATCCTGACCGTAGCCGTGGGCATGGTGCTGGCCTGTCTCGTTCAGTGGGAGTCACTGAAAGGTAAAGCGATTTACCGCGTGCTGTTGATTCTGCCCTACGCCGTACCGTCGTTTATCTCGATTCTGATTTTCAAAGGGCTGTTTAACCAGAGCTTCGGTGAAATCAACATGATGCTGAGCGCGCTGTTCGGCATCAAACCGGCCTGGTTCAGCGACCCGACCACCGCCCGCTCGATGATTATCATCGTGAATACCTGGCTGGGTTATCCGTACATGATGATCCTGTGCATGGGGCTGCTGAAGGCCATCCCGGATGACCTGTATGAAGCCTCGGCGATGGACGGCGCAGGCCCGTTCCAGAACTTCTTCAAAATTACGCTGCCGCTGCTCATTAAGCCGCTGACGCCGCTGATGATCGCCAGCTTCGCCTTTAACTTTAACAACTTCGTGCTGATTCAGCTGTTGACCAACGGCGGCCCGGACCGTCTCGGCACGACCACGCCGGCAGGCTATACCGACCTGCTCGTGAGCTACACCTACCGTATCGCCTTCGAAGGCGGCGGCGGCCAGGACTTCGGTCTGGCGGCAGCGATTGCCACCCTGATCTTCCTGCTGGTTGGCGCGCTGGCGATTGTGAACCTGAAAGCCACACGTATGAAATTTGACTAAGGAGGGCACTGAATATGTCTATGGTACAACCCAAATCTCAGAAGCTGCGCCTCCTCGCGACGCACTTAGGCCTGCTGATTTTCATCGCGGCAATCATGTTCCCGCTGCTGATGGTTATCGCCATCTCCCTGCGTTCGGGTAACTTCGCAACCGGAAGCCTGATCCCGGACGAAATCTCCTGGGAGCACTGGAAGCTCGCGCTGGGCTTCAGCGTTGAGCACGCCGACGGCCGCGTTACTCCGCCGCCGTTCCCGGTGCTGCTGTGGCTGTGGAACTCGGTGAAGGTGGCGACCATCACCGCAATCGGCATCGTAACGCTCTCCACCACCTGCGCTTACGCTTTCGCCCGTATGCGTTTCCCTGGCAAAGCGACGCTGCTGAAAGGGATGCTGATTTTCCAGATGTTCCCGGCGGTGCTCTCTCTGGTGGCGCTGTATGCCCTGTTTGACCGTCTCGGCCAGTACGTGCCGTTTATCGGCCTGAACACCCACGGCGGCGTGATCTTCGCCTATCTTGGCGGTATCGCCCTGCACGTGTGGACCATCAAAGGCTATTTCGAAACCATCGACGGCTCGCTGGAAGAAGCCGCCGCGCTGGATGGCGCGACCCCGTGGCAGGCATTCCGTCTGGTACTGCTGCCGCTGTCGGTCCCGATTCTGGCGGTGGTGTTTATCCTGTCGTTTATCGCCGCCATCACCGAAGTGCCGGTCGCCTCGCTGCTGCTGCGTGATGTGAACAGCTACACCCTGGCCGTGGGCATGCAGCAATACCTCAACCCGCAAAACTACCTGTGGGGCGACTTTGCCGCTGCGGCCGTACTTTCCGCCATCCCGATTACCGTGGTGTTCCTGCTGGCGCAGCGCTGGCTGGTTAACGGCCTGACGGCGGGCGGTGTGAAAGGTTAAGTTTCATCTGTTATGCCACTGCAACCCTCAACTTTAGACGTATTGTATTAATCCAACTTGTGACTGTTGTTAGGCGCTCTCCGGAGCGCCATTTTTTTATTCGCGCTTAAGCCGCTTCGAGTTGCACAGCCAGAGGGTGATCACCAGCAGCAGGATCGCCGCCGAGTAGATCAGCACGTCGAGCGGGGATTTGTGATCGACGATGATCAGCCGCACAATCGCGGTGATGCCAATGTAGATGAAATAGCGCAGCGGGAAGTGAAAGCCGGACTGGAAATACTTCACAATCAGGGCAATAAATTCGAAGTAGAGAAAATAGACCACCAGGCCTTCCACCAGCGCGTATTTGCTGGTTTGTTCGGGAGCAAACAGCACATCCGCCAGATGCACTGTCTCTTTGCCGAGAAAGACGACCAGGATCAGGCCAAGGCTTAGCAGACCGAGGTTGAGCACGGTCTGGAGGATGGTTGAGATGAACTCAACGCGCGGACGAGTCAGGGATGTCATACAGCACCTCATTCTCCGGGGCGAGGTTCCTGTATAACGCAAAAATGTGACGGGGATCTATATTTTTTGTTTATGTTTGACGCAGTGGAGGGGGGACTGTTCGGTGCGGTTTTCACCCTCGCCCCTCTGGGGAGAGGGACGGGGTGAGGGGAACAAGCGTCAGCGGAAGTTAATGTTCTTATCGCTGGTCATGTTATACAGCTGGAACTTACGCCCAAGCTGCTGACCACCGTCACGCGTCAGCGGCGTCCAGCCCACCGCCGCGCGGCTGCGGGTTGGGCCTGACGAGAAGAGATCCAGCGGAATCGACACATACACCCCTTTGGTGAAGTCCCCTTCACCGTACTCGTCCGGCGAAACGTTGGTGATGGTGGCATAACCGCCCACCACTACGCCGCTGTCGAAGTGTTTAGAGATATCCAGCGTGCCGCCCTTATCGCCGGCAAGATACTGCCCGACGCTGGCTTTCACCAGCACGTCCTGCGCGAATGACGGCGTCCAGTAGGCGGTCAGGTGGCCGGTTTTGACGCTGTAGTCGGTGAACTTCATCATGTCCTGCGCGCTGCGCCAGTCACGCTGCTTCACGTAGTTGGCATCAATCCCAAACGCCCAGTTGCTGTCGACGGGACGGTAAAGCACCTCAGCGCCCGCACCGCCAAACATGGTTTCCAGATAGCCACCGTAAACCTGGCCGTAGAAGCCGTTGCCGAAGTACTGGAAGTAGTTGGCCTGCAGGTTGTTCACGTAAGCGTTGTTCTGTACGTATTCACGCACCTGGGTACGCACGCGCGGCAGTTTTGAATCGTTCGGCGGGTTGGTGTAGTTAAATTTATCGTAGTTGTTCGCAATGTTGCCGAACAGGCTGCCCGTCGTCAGCAGGTGATCGGTGACCCACAGATCCGCCGTTGCCATGACGCCCAGCTGATACATGTAGAAGTTTTCCGGCCCGCCGACGGACTGGTTCAGCACCGGATCGATATGGAAATCGAAGCGGGATTTATCGATATACCAGCCCTGCTCGGTGGTTTCTGGCACTACCGGCTCAACGCGTTTTTGCACCAGCTCGGTTTCATGCCCCAGCGGTTCGCCTTCCAGATGGCGCTTAAGGCTGGCAACATCGGTTTCGGTGGTCACCTGCGGCAGGTTAAGACGGTTCTCCGTAATGCGGATCGTGCGGATCCCCTCCGGCAGATCGTTCATGACGATCCGGTTGGCGCGCTCGATCCCTTCGCGGGAGTCACGGTATTTCACCTGCTCGCCGGTGACGTACAGCGTATCGCCTTTGGTCTGGATCTTCGGATCCGCCAGCCCCGCGTTATACTTCAGCAGCGTCAGCTGGTTCGCCACCACGGAGTGCTGAATGATCGCATCCTGCGGCTCCGGCTGGTATTTCGGCCGCGGATTGTCGTTATAGCGCGGGCGCATGTCGTTAAAGTTGGTGCGCAGCGTAAAGCCAAACATCAGGGTATTGCCGCGCTCGTAGCTGAGGTTAACGTCGGCCCAGTCGGTCACGCGATAAATGGCCCCGACGTTAAACTTGCTCTTTTGCTCAATTTTGCCGGCGAAATCTTCGCTGTAGTTATTGCCTTCGTATTCCAGCTTCAGGCGCAGGGGCTGCCATGGGGTTTGATACTCGACGCCGCCAAACAGCGAGGCCGGGCCGTGGAACATCTGGTCGCCGTTGATGGACCCCGCTTTTTTGTAGCTGTTATCGCGGTAGCAGTATTTGTCGCTGTAGGTACAGAACGGGTTGGTTACGTTGCCGCTGGTACCGAGGTAGCCCCAGCCAAGGCCTAGCGAGAAATCAAACGGTCCCCAGGCTTTGCTGGCAACGATGTATTCCGCATCAAACAGGCCGGTCCCGCCAATGTCTTTCGCCCCAACGGAGACCTGCGGCATCCAGTAGCTCTCTTCCCACAGGCGCAGCTTCACGTCGAAGGCTTTGTCTTTATAGGTCTGATCGCCGGAGAAGGCGTCGACGCTGCTGTACTGTTTTGTACGCACGTCGGTGTAGCGCAGCGTGGTCTCCAGCCAGGGGAACAGCTGCACGGACGCAGAGTAATAGCGGTACTGATCGTTATCGCGATAGTTAAGGCTAATTTCCCCCTCGCGCGCCATACGCGCGGTTGGGGTTTGCAGTAAGCCCACGCCGCCAAAGTCGGACTGCGACGGGCCAATCGGTGCCGGATACGTTTCTGCATGACAGGCGGCACTCACGCACAGTGCAAGCATGCTGTAGAGATAGGTTTTTTTCATTATTCCGGTATCCGCTGTATCAGGGAGCGAAGGATATCGGCATTAAGCCCGTCATACGCTTTCGTCCAGAAATGGTCGGCAAATCCGACAAAAATGAAGCTGCCCGGCATGGGTTCGATATGGCGTTTATTCCAGTAAGCAACCGGCGCTTTTTGCGTGCGCCCGTCAGGGTAAACGACCCAGGCGTAGCTGTTATCGGCACCGCTCAGCAGGCTTTGCTCGTCAAGGTAGCTCGCAACATCGCGGCCCGGCGTAAACGGCTTATCGCCAGGGCTGCTGATAAGCCCCATCACGGTGACGGTGGACGGCTGAGCCGGAAGCCACAGGGTATATTCCCCTTCCAGCGACGGGTTACCGTTTTCCGCCACCCGCACTTCGTCGGGATCGAGGTTCACCTTCTGGCGTCCCGTCACCTTCAGCGCCTGAAGCTGCTGGCGCAGGCTGTTGATGGCGCCCGCATCGTCGGCATCTTCCTGTTGCGTCAGCCCGGTCAGTCGGGCGAGCAGCGCCTGATGCCTTTGTTCCGCGCGAATCGTCGCCTGACGCTCGCTTATTACCGCCCCGGCCCACCAGCTTTTCGCCAGCCTCGGCTGTCCAACCAAATCAAGCAGGTGTCCGGCATTGGTTAAGGTTTTGGGTTTTTCGCTGTCGGGGGTATAGACCTGCACCGTTCCGGCAGACCATGCCAGCGGTGAGGCAAGAGAGGCGATCAGCGCCGCGTGAAGAAGTGCTTTCATGATTTCGCCGCCTTGATCAGGGTGGTTTTCACCGGGAAGAAACCGGCACCAAGATACTGTAAGGACTGGCGAATCTGCCCCTCGTCGTCCACCCAGAAGCGGTTATGCCAGGTGGCCCGATCGGTTGTCACCTCTTCATCAAGCACGCGAACCTGCGTTTCGTCGCTGCCGACCTTCACGGTGTCCGTACCGTCCCAGCGGAATGTCGAGCGAGCCGTGGCATAGCGCACCTGCTTGTGCTCGGTCCAGCCCATCGTACGCGTCCAGCCTGCGCCGTCGACGATCTGATTGGGCCTCACGAGCGGATCCGCAGCCAGGTTGTTCACCTCAAGCAGGTTGTCGCCGCCGAGCAGGGTTTTCACGATGCGGGCGTGCTGCGTTACGATGGTGGCCTGATCCTGCGTCACCCATTTCTGCTGCCCGTTTTCGTCGAAAGCGAGCACCACAAACAGTTGCGGACCATCGTTTAGCTGCATGTACTGGCTGGCATACGGCATGTTCTGAAGTTCGTCATCGGTCAGATGCACGCCCGGTGTGCCGAACATGCTGTCCCACAGTGAGTTGCCCAGCCCTTTGGTGGTGGCTGAGCACGCCTGCAACAGCAGGCAAATCAGGATGATTGCAGGTCGCTTCACGACTCTTCTCCGAAGGGGCGAAATAACCACACCGAAGTGTGGTTATGATTAAAACACCCGGAATTACTGGGTGCTGGTCGTCGTAGTGGTCGTGGTTCCGGTATTGGAGCCATCACCGCCACCGGTTGCCGCCAGCGCGACACCCACGGCTGAACTTACGGCGCTGGTGCTGGCTGCGGTAGAACTCCCCGCAGACGCAGACGTCGCTGCCGACCCTGCTGCTTCCCCGACCTGGACCGGAGCTGCATAGACAGACGTCGCCGCAAGTGCAGATATGGCAAAAATGCCATACAGTACTTTCTTCATAACAATTTCCCTTCAATGAATGAATGGAGATTTGCCCGAAAAGAAATTCAGGCGGATTCGAGTATACACAACTAAAGCAGCGGGTTTACCGTGGGGGGAAATAGGGATGAAGTTTTCGGACTAATGGTTAAAATCGAATGAGGATAAAAATAAAGAAAATATATAAACCATATAAATCAGTTATTTATAATATAACCTCAATATAAGTCTGCTCCGTATTTTCTTAAAATAAACCGCAGTAATTAACGGGTTGCCCGTCTTTTTCGGATTAAACTCAGATTCAGAATTTGAGTTAACTAACAGACATCAGGAATTATCCGATAAAAAAATGCCGGCATATCGCCGGCATGCTTCATGACATATTTATTACGCGCGCCATGCTTTATAACGGTTAATCAAACCATTGGTGGAGCTGTCGTGGCTGTCAATCGCTTTATCGTCACCCAGCTCTGGCAGAATACGGTTTGCCAGCTGTTTGCCCAGCTCTACGCCCCACTGGTCAAAGGTGAAGATGTTCAGGATGGCGCCCTGAGTAAAGATCTTGTGCTCATACAGCGCAATCAGTGCGCCCAGGCTGAACGGGGTGATTTCGCGCAGCAGGATGGAGTTGGTTGGGCGGTTGCCTTCGAACACTTTGAACGGCACAACGTGTTCCAGGGTTGCCGGATCTTTACCCTGGTCACGGTATTCCTGCTCAACCACCTCGCGGGATTTACCAAACGCCAGCGCTTCGGTCTGCGCGAAGAAGTTAGACAGCAGCTTCGGATGGTGGTCGGACAGCGGGTTGTGCGTGATAGCCGGGGCGATGAAATCGCACGGTACCATTTTGGTGCCCTGGTGGATCAGCTGGTAAAACGCGTGCTGGCCGTTGGTGCCCGGCTCACCCCAGATGATTGGGCCAGTCTGGTAGTCCACGGCGTTGCCGTTACGGTCAACGTATTTACCGTTGGACTCCATGTTGCCCTGCTGGAAGTAAGCCGCAAAGCGGTGCATGTACTGGTCGTACGGCAGAATTGCTTCGGTTTCAGCGCCGAAGAAGTTGTTGTACCAGATACCGATCAGCGCCAGCAGCACCGGCAGGTTTTTCTCTGGTGCGGTGGTGGAGAAGTGTTTATCCATCGCGTGCGCGCCGGAGAGCAGCTCAACGAAGTTGTCGAAGCCCACGGACAGGATGATGGACAGGCCAATCGCAGACCACAGAGAGTAGCGGCCGCCAACCCAGTCCCAGAACTCGAACATGTTCGCGGTATCAATACCGAACTCGCCCACCGCTTTACCGTTGGTAGACAGGGCCGCGAAGTGTTTCGCTACGTGCTTTTCGTCACCCGCGGTTTTCAGGAACCAGTCGCGCGCGCTGTGGGCGTTGGTCATGGTTTCCTGGGTGGTGAAGGTTTTAGACGCTACCAGAAACAGCGTGGTTTCCGGGTTCACGTTCTTCAGCACTTCGGCGATGTGGGTACCATCGACGTTAGACACGAAATGCATGTTGAGGTGGTTTTTGTACGGACGCAGCGCTTCGGTCACCATGAACGGGCCGAGGTCAGAGCCGCCGATACCAATGTTCACCACGTCGGTAATCGCTTTGCCGGTGTAGCCTTTCCAGCTACCGGAGATGATTGCTTCTGAGAAGGTTTTCATCTTTTCCAGCACCGCGTTCACTTCAGGCATCACATCTTTGCCATCAACGATGATTGGCGTATTGCTACGGTTACGCAGCGCCACGTGCAGCACGGCACGGTCTTCGGTGCGGTTGATCTTCTCACCGGAGAACATGGATTTGATGGCGTCTGCCAGCTCGGTCTCTTTCGCCAGATCCTGCAGCTTTGCCAGCGTCTCTTCGGTGATACGGTTTTTGGAGAAATCCACCAGCATCAGGTCATCGAACGTTGCGGAGAATTTGCTGAAACGATCGGCATCCTGCGCGAACAGATCCGCGATGGTGACGTCTTTCATTTCATCAAAATGTTTCTGTAGTGCCTGCCATGCAGCGGTCTGCGTTGGGTTGATGTTTTTCATAGCAATACTCTTCTGATTTGAGAATTGTGACTGCGGTCGATTGTAGCGCCTGCAAATAAAAATTGTGATGGTTTTTATGCCATTGCCCTGGCCTGCATCAAACGCAGGTGAAAAGACCCGAAAAGTATAGCTGCTGACGCCCCCTCCCGGAGGGGCGAAATGTCGGTCAAAATGGGGTAAAAAGGAGCATAAAATATGGGCCTGTTATAAGTCCTGTTTCTGAGGGGTACCCCCCCATGAAAAATCCGCATAATCCCAGCATTGACAGGACCTCCCCCGCATTTTATTTATAGGGCCGTATTTTGCGCCTGCACCTGTTCTCGCTCCACTCTTGTGCCAAGGTCGCTCTATTCATTCCCTGACACGAGGTTGTTATGACGAGTTTTGTGGTCGCCAAGTTTGGCGGCACCAGTGTGGCAGACTACGCTGCCATGAACCGCAGCGCCGATGTGGTGCTGGCCGATCCGAATACCCGCCTGGTGGTGCTCTCTGCATCCGCCGGCGTGACGAACCTGCTGGTTTCGCTGTCTGAAGGGCTGGAAGCGACTGAACGTTTCGTGAAGCTGGATGCACTGCGCAAAATTCAGTTCGATATTCTTGAGCGTCTGCAAAATCCGAACGTCATACGTGAGGAAGTGGAACGCCTGCTGGAAAATATCACCACCCTGGCAGAGGCCGCGTCACTGGCAACCTCCACTGCCCTGACCGACGAGCTGGTCAGCCACGGCGAACTGATGTCCACCCTGCTGTTCGTTGAGATCATGCGCGAGCGTAATATTCAGGCGCAGTGGTTTGACGTGAGAAAAGTGATGCGCACCAGCGATCGCTTTGGTCGCGCCGAGCCGGACGTGGAAGCGCTGGCCGAGCTGACCAACCAGCAGCTTGCCCCGCGCCTGGAAGAAGGCATTGTGATCACCCAGGGCTTTATCGGTAGCGAAGCCAAAGGGCGTACAACGACGCTGGGCCGTGGCGGCAGCGACTATACCGCCGCCCTGCTGGGCGAGGCCCTGCACGCCACCCGCGTGGATATCTGGACGGACGTGCCGGGCATCTACACGACCGACCCGCGCGTGGTGTCTGCGGCAAAACGTATTGATGTGATTGCGTTTGAAGAAGCGGCTGAAATGGCCACCTTCGGCGCGAAAGTGCTGCACCCGGCAACGCTGCTGCCAGCCGTGCGCAGTGACATTCCGGTCTTCGTTGGCTCCAGTAAAGATCCAAAGGCGGGCGGTACGCTGGTCTGCAAGAAGACGGAGAACCCGCCGCTGTTCCGCGCGCTGGCCCTGCGCCGTAAGCAGACGCTGGTCACGCTGCACAGCCATAATATGCTGCACTCACGCGGCTTCCTGGCAGAAGTGTTTGGTATTCTGGCGCGCCACAATATCTCCGTGGATCTGATCACCACCTCGGAAGTCAGCATTGCGCTGACGCTCGACACTACCGGCTCCACCTCAACCGGTGACACCCTGCTGACGCAGTCGCTGCTGATCGAGCTATCCGAACTGTGCCGCGTGGAAGTAGAAGAAGATCTGGCGCTGGTTGCCATTATTGGCAACAAGCTCTCACGCGCCTGCGGCGTAGGCAAAGAGGTCTTTGGCGTACTCGACCCGTTTAGTATTCGCATGATTTGCTACGGCGCATCCAGCTATAACCTCTGCTTCCTGGTGCCCGCCGATCAGGCCGAGCAGGTCGTGCAGAAACTTCATCAGAATTTGTTTGAATAAAATTCGTTAGCACGATAAACAATACCAATAAGCCGGGCACAGACCCGGCTTTTTTATAACAAAACAACACGACAATACTGCAAGGAATCCACTATGTTATCCGCCATCACCCGGCTGTTCCCGTTATGGGCGCTGCTGCTCTCCGTACTCGCGTACTACACCCCCACCACGTTCACCGGCATTGGTCCGTGGGTAACCACGCTACTGATGCTGATTATGTTCGGCATGGGCGTACATCTTAAAATCGACGACTTTAAGCGCGTGCTTGCGCGTCCGGCCCCGGTTGCCGCAGGGATTTTCCTGCACTATCTGGTGATGCCGCTTGCGGCGTGGCTGCTGGCGATGGCCTTCAGGATGCCGCCGGACCTCTCCGCCGGGATGGTGCTGGTGGGCAGCGTAGCCAGCGGTACGGCCTCTAACGTGATGATCTATCTGGCGAAAGGGGATGTCGCGCTCTCCGTCACCATCTCATCCGTTTCGACGCTGGTGGGCGTGATTGCCACACCGCTGTTAACCCGCCTGTACGTGGATGCGCATATCCAGGTGGACGTGATGGGCATGCTGCTGAGCATTCTGCAAATCGTGGTGATCCCGATCGCGCTGGGGCTTATCATTCACCACCTCTTCCCGCGGGTAGTGAAAGCGGTTGAGCCGTATCTGCCCGCGTTTTCGATGGTCTGCATTCTGGCCATCATCAGCGCCGTGGTGGCAGGTTCAGCATCGCACATCGCATCCGTGGGCTTTGTGGTGATTATCGCGGTGGTGCTGCACAACACCATCGGCCTGCTGGGCGGCTACTGGGGCGGGAGGCTGTTTGGCTTTGACGAATCCACCTGCCGCACGCTGGCGATCGAAGTGGGAATGCAAAACTCTGGCCTGGCGGCGGCGCTTGGCAAAATTTACTTCTCGCCGCTGGCGGCTCTGCCGGGGGCGCTATTCTCCGTCTGGCACAACCTGTCCGGTTCGCTGCTGGCGGGCTACTGGTCCGGCAAACCGATTGACGAACAAGCGAAAAAAGATGCGGTGAAGCAGGGTTAATTTACGCGGCTTGCTTTACACTGAAGCCTCCCCATCAGGAGGCTTCAGCAATGGCAACACCACGATTGACCCAGAAAGACATGACGGAAGCCGAGCAGCGCGAACTAAAAACGCTTCTCGACCGCGCCCGCATCGCGCATGGCCGCACGCTGACCAACGCCGAAACCAACCAGGTTAAAAAAGAGTACATCGATAAACTGATGGCACAACGTGAGGCCGCGGCGAAAAAGGCCCGCAAGCTGAAAAAAGAGCAGGCTTACAAGCCGGACGCAGAGGCGACCTTCTCCTGGTCCGCCAGCACATCAACCCGTGGAAGGCGCTAATCAGCGCCCTTTCTTTTTACGCCCCGGCTGGGTAAAGCGTTTTCCGTTACCCGGCTTTCCTCGTCCTTTCTCTTCCGCCTGCGGCGCCTTAACCACCGGACGCTTAACCGCCTGCGTTTTCGGTTTGGCTTTGGCTTTCGGCTTCGCTTCTGATGAGGAGTTCTCGATAAGTTTGAACAGCTCAATCAGCTCGTCGTCCGTTAAGTCACGCCACTCGCCCAGCGGGATCCCGGACAGGCTGACGTTCATGATGCGCGTGCGTTCCAGCTTCGTTACTTCATAACCGAAGTATTCGCACATGCGGCGGATCTGTCGGTTTAAGCCCTGCACCAGAGTAATGCGAAACGCGAACGGCGCTTCTTTCCTCACCTTACACTTCTTCGTCACGGTGCCCAGAATCGGCACGCCTGCGCCCATTCCGCGAATGAATTCGTCCGTGACCGGCTTGTTCACCGTAACGATGTACTCTTTTTCATGATCGTTACCGGCACGCAGGATTTTGTTCACCAGGTCGCCGTGGTTGGTGAGAAAAATCAGCCCCTGAGAGTCTTTATCCAGGCGGCCAATCGGGAAAATACGGCTGCTGTGGTTCACGAAGTCAACAATGTTGTCCCGCTCGCCATCTTCCGTGGTGCTGACGATACCAACCGGTTTATTCAACGCGATAAACACCAGGTCTTCGGCATCACGCGGTTCGATGACCTGACCATTCACTTTGACCACGTCGCCAGGCACCACCTGATCGCCGATGGTGGCGCGTTTGCCGTTCAGAAACACGTTACCCTGTTCAATGTAACGGTCAGCCTCGCGACGTGAGCAGATCCCGCTCTCGCTAATGTATTTGTTTAATCGGGTTGATTGAGTTGGCAGCATAGTTTCTCCTGTGAAGGGCGAAATATACCTTAGGTTCAGGCAGGAAAAAAAGATTAGCCGACGGTAACTGAGACGGGTTTTTTAATTTGCGAGACGCTTTCAGATCTTAGCGTCCTGTCATTTACCGGTGTCCTCGCTCCTTTTAGTTTTTACTCTCCAGGAACAATCGATTGTTGTTTATAAACTACAGGGAGTAATATGAAGGAGATCGTTCAAACAGAATCCTTCCGACGCTGGGAGCAAAACTTAAAGGATCGGCGTGCAAGGACGATTATTGCTTCCCGGCTCTTCAGGCTGGCGAATGGCTTACAGGGAGACAGCAGACCTGTAGGTGAAGGAATAAGTGAACTGAGGATCCATTTTGGTCCGGGTTACAGGATCTATTTTAAGTCTCAGGGTAACTGCATCATCGTGCTGTTATGTGGTGGTGACAAAAGCAGCCAGCAAAAAGACATACTGATGGCAAAAATGCTGAGCAACATGGTCGAACTGCAGGAGTGAGTGAGCATGCATAAATTAACACCCTACGATCCCGCAGCTGCGCTGGTGGATGACGAGGAAATCGCCGTATTTATGGCTGATGCATTAGAAACCGGTGATTCAGCGTATATTGCTAAAGCGCTGGGCGTTGTCGCGCGAGCGAAAGGAATGTCGACCATTTCGCAGCAGACTGGCTTATCACGAGAGCAGCTTTATCGTTCATTCAGTGATAAGGGAAACCCAACGCTCAAAACCACGCTGGCGGTCATGAAAGCATTGGGCCTTGGGCTAACAATTAAGCCGGCCCGGGATTAATACTCATCCCGCTGGTCATCTTCATCCGGCTGTTCCATCACGCTGTACGCCACGGCGCAGAACAGCGAGTTGAGGCGCTTCATATCCCCCAGCAGCCCCAGGTGCAGGGAGCTGGTCTCGATACTCTGCACGTTTTGCTGATGCAGGCGCTCAACGTGGGCGTGCGAGTAGCGACGGTTAAGGATGCGGAAACGATGCTTGTTGCGGCGCAGGCGCCGCGCGCTCGGCACGTCGCTGGAGAAGAAGACCGACATCGCCAGCTTCAGGTTGCTCACCAGCTGTTCGTGCAGCGCTTCCAGCTCCTTCAGCCCTTCAACGGAAAAGGCCCGGCGCGCGGCCAGGGATTTGTCCGCGATTTCGCTGCCCATACGCTCGACGATATCCGAGGCCTGTTCCAGGTTCAGCGACATCTCGATGATTTCCGCCCAGCGGCGGGACTCTTCTTCCGCCAGCTCGTCCTGCGGAATGCGCGCCAGATAAAGCTTGATGGCGGTGTACAGCACGTTGATATCGTCCGCCAGCCTGCGCAGCTCTTTCTCCTGCCGCGGCTCGCCGTGCATCACCTTTTGCAGGCCTTCAAGCATGGTTTCCATCGCATCGCCCATGCGCAGCGTTTCGCGGGCGGCATTGGCGATGGCCAGCGCGGGGGTATCCAGCACCGAGGTGTCCAGATGCTTCGGCTTAAGGCGCGCGTCCAGCTCCGGTTCATCACGAATTAGCCGCTCGCAGAAGCGGGCCATCGGCGCGGCAAACGGCACCATCGCCAGGCAGCGCACCAGGTTGTAGAAGACGTGGAAGTAGATCACCAGCTCCGACTTTGGCAGAGAGAGGTTATCCATCAGGTTCGCCAGCGGGTGTACAAACGGCAGAATAACCAGGCTGCCCACCAGCTTAAACAGCAAACTTCCCAGCGCCACGCGGCGGGCAGCGGCATTGGCAGCGCTGTTGTTGAGCATCGCCAGCAGGCCCGAGCCGAGGTTGGCGCCGATCACCAGACACAGCGCGACGGGGAAAGAGATGGCCCCTGCGGCGGTGAGCGTGGCCGTCAGCAGCACTGCCGCCAGGCTGGAGTAGCTGACGATGGCAAACACCGCGCCGATGAGCGCATCCAGCATAATATCGCCGGTTAACGAGGCGAAAATAACCTGCACGCCGTTGGCCTGGGTGATAGGCGTGACCGCCTGCACAATCAGCTCCAGCGCCAGCAGAATCAGCCCGAGGCCAATACCGACGCGACCGAGCTGCCCGGCGCGGCTTTGCTTACGGCTGAGGAAGAAGATGACGCCGATAAAAATCAGCAGCGGCGACAGCCAGGAGAGATCGAAGGTGAGGACACGCGCCATCAGCGCGGTACCGACGTCGGCACCCAGAACAATGACCAGCGCCGGGGCGAGCGCCACCAGATCCTGCGCCACGAAAGAGGTGACGAGCATGGTGGTGGCATTGCTGCTCTGCACCAGCGCCGTCACGCCAATGCCCGCGCAGAAGGCGAGCGGCTTCTTCTCAACGCTGCCGCTAAGAACGGTACGTAAGCGCGCGCCGAACACGCGCATCACGCCGGTACGGACAATATGGGTGCCCCATACCAGCAGTGCGACTGCCGAGAGCAGGTGTAACAACGTCAACACGGAAGGTGTTCCTCCTTATCGTTATTCGTTTTTATGATTCAGTATAAGGGTTTAAACGTAAGAAAGAGACAAGGCACCCTAGCGGTGCCCTGTTTGTTGTAAGGAAAAGTGACGTTAGTCCGCGTCGTAGCCTAAATTTGGCGCGAGCCAGCGCTCTACCTCTGACACGCTCATGCCTTTGCGCCGGGCATAATCTTCAACCTGATCGCGCTGAAGCTGCGCCACGGCGAAATACTTGCTGTCCGGATGGCTGAAATACCAGCCCGAAACGGACGCCCCCGGCCACATGGCGAATGACTCGGTGAGCTTCATGCCGGTATGCGCTTCTACGTCGAGCAGTTCCCAGATGGTGCCCTTCTCCGTATGTTCCGGGCAGGCCGGATAGCCCGGCGCCGGGCGGATGCCCTGGTAGTTTTCGCGGATCAGATCCTCGTTGCTGAGATTCTCGTTCGCCGCATAGCCCCAGTACACCTTGCGCACGCGCTCGTGCAGATACTCGGCGAAGGCTTCCGCCAGGCGGTCGGCAATCGCTTTAACCATGATTTTGTTGTAATCATCGTGCTGCGCGTCGAACGCGTCCGCCAGCGCGTCTTCTTCCAGACCGCCGGTTACCGCAAACGCGCCAATGTAGTCGGCTTTACCACTCAGCTTCGGCGCGACAAAATCCGCCAGGCAGTAGTTGGCAAAGCCTGTTTTCTCCGTTTGCTGGCGCAGGTGATGGCTCACTGCCAGCACGTGGGTACGGGTCTCATCGCGATAAATTTCCACGTCGTCGCCCACGCGGTTCGCCGGGAACAGGCCCACCACGCCGCGCGGATTAAGGGCTTTTTCTGCGCTCAGTTTGTCGAGCATGTCGTTGGCGTCTCTGAACAGGCGCTTCGCCTCTTCGCCTACCACTTCATCTTCAAGGATGCGCGGATATTTGCCCGCCAGCGACCAGGTCATAAAGAACGGCGTCCAGTCGATGTAGTTACGCAGCGTCTCGATGCTGGCGGTGACGTCCTGTACGCCAGGACGGTGCGCAACCGGCGGCGTATAGCTGGACCAGTCGAACGCCAGATCGTTATCCCGCGCCGCCTGAAGTGAAACAGGCGGCGTGCGCGGTTTTTTACGGCCGTGCTGAATGCGGACGGTTTCATACTCTTTGCGGGTGCGCGCCACGAAGTCATCGCGCTGGGTGTCAGAGAGCAGCGCAGAGACCACGCCAACGGTGCGCGAAGCGTTCTGCACGTAAACCGTCGGGCCGCTGTAGTTCTGTTCGATTTTTACCGCCGTATGCGCTTTCGAGGTGGTCGCCCCGCCAATCAGCAGCGGAATGGTGAAGCCCTGACGCTCCATTTCTTTTGCAACGTTGACCATCTCGTCCAGCGACGGGGTGATTAGCCCGGAGAGGCCAATCAGATCGGCGTTCACCTCGCGCGCGGTCTTGAGGATTTTATCCGCCGGAACCATCACGCCTAGATCGATAATCTCGTAGTTATTGCACTGCAGCACCACGCCGACGATGTTCTTGCCGATGTCGTGCACGTCGCCCTTCACGGTGGCGATGACCATCTTGCCGTTGCTGGAGCCTTTCTCTTTGCTGGCTTCGATAAACGGCTCCAGATAAGCCACGGCCTGCTTCATGACGCGGGCGGATTTCACCACCTGCGGCAGGAACATTTTGCCCTCGCCAAACAGATCGCCGACCACGTTCATGCCGTCCATCAGCGGCCCCTCGATCACCTCAATCGGGCGGGCTGCCTGCTGACGCGCCTCCTCGGTATCCTGCTCGATGAATTCGGTAATGCCTTTCACCAGCGAGTATTCCAGACGCTTTTTCACGTCCCAGGCGCGCCATTCGGCCTGCTGAACGTTGGCTGATTCGTCAGATTTACTGCCGCGGTATTTTTCCGCCAGCTCCAGCATGCGTTCGGTTGCGTCGTCACGACGGTTGAGGATCACATCTTCCACCGCATCGCGCAGCTCCGCTGGCAGATCGTCGTAAATCGCCAGCTGCCCGGCGTTAACAATCCCCATGTCCATCCCGTTGCGGATGGCATAGTAGAGGAACACGGCGTGGATTGCTTCACGCACCGGGTCGTTACCGCGGAACGAGAACGAGACGTTCGACACGCCGCCGGAGATCAGCGCATGCGGCAGCTCGCGCTTAATATCTTCACACGCCCCGATAAAGTCCTGGGCGTAGTTATTGTGCTCCTCGATGCCGGTCGCGACGGCGAAAATATTCGGGTCGAAGATAATGTCTTCCGGCGGGAAGCCCACCTCTTCGGTCAAAATCTTGTACGCGCGGCGGCATATCTCGATTTTGCGCTCGCGGGTATCCGCCTGGCCCACTTCGTCGAAGGCCATCACCACCACGGCGGCACCGTAGCGGCGCACCATCTTCGCGTGGTGTATAAAGATATCAACACCCTCCTTCATGGAGATGGAGTTAACGATGCCTTTACCCTGAATGCACTTCAGCCCCTTTTCGATCACTTCCCATTTGGAGGAGTCAATCATGATCGGCACGCGGGCGATGTCCGGCTCGCCGGCAATCAGGTTGAGGAAGCGCACCATCGCCGCTTCGGCGTCGAGCATCCCCTCGTCCATGTTGATATCGATGATCTGCGCGCCGCTTTCCACCTGCTGGCGGGCAACGTCCAGCGCTTCGCTGTACTTCTCTTCTTTGATCAGGCGCTTGAATTTAGCAGAACCGGTCACGTTGGTACGTTCACCCACGTTCACAAACAGGCTGTCGTCGCCGATGGTCAACGGCTCCAGGCCGGAAAGGCGACAGGCAACGGGAAGCTCCGGCAGCTTGCGCGGCGGCAGCCCGGCCACCGCATTGCTCATGGCGGCGATGTGCTCCGGCGTAGTACCGCAGCAGCCGCCAACGATGTTCAGGAAGCCGGACTCGGCCCACTCGCGGATTTGCGCCGCCATGGTGTCGGCATCCAGATCGTACTCGCCAAACGCGTTCGGCAGGCCGGCGTTCGGGTGCGCCGTGACGTAGCACTCCGCAATGCGCGACAGCTCCTGCACGTACTGGCGCAGTTCGTCTGGCCCCAGGGCGCAGTTCAGGCCAAAGGAGAGCGCCTCCGCGTGACGCAGCGAGTTGTAGAAAGCTTCCGTTGTCTGGCCGGACAGGGTACGGCCGGAGGCGTCGGTAATGGTGCCGGAAATCATGATCGGCAGGTCAACGCCCAGCGCCTCGAACTCCTCCTTCACCGCGTAAATCGCGGCTTTGGCGTTGAGGGTGTCGAAGACGGTTTCAATCAGGATCAGGTCGGAGCCGCCCTCCACCAGCGCTCTGGTCGATTCACGATAGGCCGCGACCAGCTGGTCAAAGGTGATGTTACGGAATGCCGGGTCATTGACGTCCGGTGAAATCGACGCGGTGCGGTTGGTGGGGCCAAGCACCCCGGCAACGTAGCGCGGCTTGTCCGGCGTGCGCGCCGTCCACTCATCGGCACAGGCGCGGGCGAGTCTGGCCGCTTCAAGGTTGATCTCCGCCGACAGGGATTCCATCCGGTAATCCGCCATGGCGATGGTTGTCGAGTTAAAGGTGTTGGTCTCAACGATATCCGCCCCCGCTTCGAAGTAGGCGTTGTGGATATCCTTAATCACGGACGGCTTGCTGAGCACCAGCAGGTCGTTGTTGCCTTTCAGGTCACAGGGCCAGTCGGCAAAGCGTTCGCCGCGGAAATCGTCTTCGCTCAGACGATAGCCCTGGATCATGGTGCCCATGCCGCCGTCCAGCACCAGAATTCGTTCATTTAACTGCGCACGCAGTTGCTCTACTTTGCTGCTCACACTTGCTCCCGACAACGCTCAACATGGCCAATAGGCTGCGTTCCATACTGGCATAATCTCGCAGGGCCGAAAAGCCACACGGCGGGAACATGAGACATGTTCACCATCACTCCTCCGATCAGTCAGGATAACGGTTGCAAAACCACCAAATAAAACGAAAATGATTTCCACGATACAGAAAAAGGAGTTCATCATGGTTACGACCGTTCCCGCCAAACGCGGCAGAAAACCTGCCGCCAACCCTGCCGCACAGCCCGGCGGACAGGTTCAATCCCTGACCCGCGGCCTGAAGCTGCTGGAATGGATAGCCGAATCGCACGGCAGCGTGGCCCTGACGGAGCTGGCGCAGCAGGCGGGACTGCCGAACTCCACCACTCACCGCCTGTTGACCACCATGCAGCAGCTGGGCTTCGTACGTCAGGTGGGCGAGCTGGGTCACTGGGCGGTTGGCGCGCACGCCTTTATCGTTGGCAGCAGCTTCCTGCAGAGCCGCAACCTGCTGGCCATTGTCCACCCGATTCTGCGCAAGCTGATGGAGGAGTCCGGCGAGACGGTAAATCTCGCGGTGCTGGACCAGAGCGACCATCAGGCGATTATCATCGACCAGGTGCAGTGCACGCAGCTGATGCGTATGTCCGCGCCGATAGGCGGCAAGCTGCCGATGCACGCCTCCGGGGCGGGAAAAGCGTTTCTCTCGCAGCTGAGCGAAGAGCAGGTGACGGGGCTGCTGCACCGCAAAGGGCTGCACGCCTACACCCACGCCACGCTGGTGTCGCCGGTTCATCTGAAGGAAGATTTGGCCCTGACCCGCAAGCGCGGCTATTCCTTTGATGACGAAGAACATGCCCTCGGGCTGCGCTGCCTCGCGTCCTGTATCTTCGACGAGCACCGCGAGCCGTTTGCCGCCATTTCTATCTCCGGCCCCATTTCACGTATGACCGATGACCGGGTAACCGAGCTAGGCGCGCTGGTCATTAAGGCGGCGAAAGAGGTCACGCTGGCGTACGGCGGGATTCGCTAGGATTGAGGGCGGTCTGATGTCCTCACCCGGGTCCTCTCCCACAGGGAGAGGGAGAAAACATGATGCCCTTACCCTGCGGGAGAGGGAGAAAACCGTACGCAAAACCGCTGCTTGCGGCGGTAAGCGTAGACGTCTTCCACATGTCCGTTTTTAATCCGCGTTTGCAGCCCGCGCCAGTAGCTGGCCCGAAACAGGTCGGCATGCATCTCTTCAAATAACGGTGCAATGCGCGGGTCCGCACATAGCCAGTGGCGAAACTCTTCGGGAAACACATCACCCGGCGAAACGCTGTACCACGGCTCGGCGGAAAGCTCGTCATCCGGATACCGGGGCGGCGGTATGTCGCGGAAATTCACCTCGGTCATATAGCAAATTTCATCGTAATCGTAGAACACAACCCGCCCGTGGCGGGTGACGCCGAAGTTTTTAAACAGCATATCGCCCGGAAAAATATTGGCGGCGGCAAGCTGGCGAATCGCGTTGCCGTACTCCTCAATGGCATCACGCAGTGCCTGGCCTTTGGACTGCTCCAGCCAGATATTCAGCGGCACCATGCGGCGCTCTATATAGAGATGGCTTATCACGATTTTGTCACCAAGATCGGTGATTTTGCCGGAGGCTTCCTGCATTAACAGCGACATGAGCGCCGGGTCGATTTGCTGCTTGTCCAGCACAAAGTTTTCAAACTCCTGGGTATCGGCCATGCGCCCGACGCGATCGTGCTCTTTAACCAGCTGGTAGCAGGCGCGAACGTGGGCTGCGGTCATCTCTTTCTGCGGGGCGAATGTATCCTTAATCACCTTAAACACCCGGTCAAAGCCCGGGAGCGTGAAGACCAGCATCACCATGCCGCGGATTCCCGGCGCTTCGATAAACTGCTCATCGGCCGTCGTGACGTACCGCAGATACTCCCGGTAGCTTTCCGTTTTGGCGTGCTTCTGGCAGCCAATCGCCATATACAGCTCGGCGGTGGTTTTGCCCGGCAGGATCTCCCGCAGCCACTCCACCAGCGCGGCGGGCAGCGGGGCGTAAACCATAAAGTAGGAGCGGGCGAAGCCAAATACGATACTGGCCTCGGCGCTGGTGGTCAGGCAGGCATCGACAAACAGTTCGCCCTCGTCGGTACGGTGGATGGGTAACAGAAACGGCACGATGGCTGTTGGCGTAACCAGTTTGCCGACCAGCCAGGCGGCTTTATTGCGGTAGAATAGCTCGTTGGCCACCTGCAAATGGCTGCGGCTGAGCACCTGCCCGCCGAAGGTTTCGCTGAGATGCGCATGGATATAGCCGACATCACGGGATTTATTCTCCCAGGGCAGACGCAGCGGCAAATCCGTTAAGATGCGGTGCAGCAGCTTTTCCCATCCGCGGTCGGGGAAAAAATCTTTCGCCAGCGGGCGCGGAATGGTACGAAAGCGTCGCTCGGGCTGGGAGCTGAAGATAAATAACCGCTCAGGAGATAACGAGCGGTGGTCAAATAACCGGCAATAGACGGAGTTAAAAAAGCTCTCCGCAATTTCGAAGCGAGGGTAGTCGGGTAACAAATGGGTATAGTGCTCTTTGACGCGCAGTAGAAATTCCGCATCAGGACTTTTACCGTCGGTAATACAGCGCAGCTGCTCCACCACCAGACCCACGTGGTGGTCGTAAAGATGGATACGCTGCTTCATGGCCTGCTGAACCGCATGCCAGTCGGCGTGCTCAAAGCGCTGCTGCGCGCCGGATGTCACTTCAAGAAAACGACCATACTGGGCATCAAAGCCCTGCAAAATGGTTTGGGCAATCAGCAATTCCAGGCCACGCGACATAGATTCCTCCTCACCCTAGCCCTCTCCCCAAAGGGGAGAGGGAACGGTCTGGTGCGAATCTGTTTTCCCCCCTCGCCCCTTCGGGGAGAGGGCCGGGGTGAGGGGGGAAAATCAGAACTGCGCTTCTTCAGTTGACCCCGTTAAGGCGGTGACGGAGGAGGTGCCACCCTGAATGATAGTGGTCACGTTATCGAAATAGCCCGTCCCGACTTCCTGTTGGTGCGAGACGAAGGTATAGCCCTCTTTACCCGCGGCGAATTCCGGCTGCTGCACCTTCTCAACATAGTGCTTCATGCCTTCGCCCTGCGCGTAGGCGTGCGCCAGATCGAACATGTTGAACCACATGCTGTGGATACCCGCCAGGGTGATGAACTGGTACTTGTAACCCATATCCGACAGCTGCTGCTGGAAGCTGGCGATGGTAGTATCGTCCAGATTCTTTTGCCAGTTGAAGGATGGCGAGCAGTTATAGGCCAGCAGCTTGCCCGGATATTTCGCATGAATGGCGTCGGCAAAGCGCTTCGCCAGCGCCAGATCCGGCGTGGAGGTTTCACACCAGACCAGATCGGCATACGGCGCATACGCCAGGCCGCGGCTGATCGCCTGTTCGATACCGGCATGGGTGCGGTAGAACCCTTCGCTGGTGCGCTCGCCGGTGATGAACTCGCTGTCGTACGGGTCACAGTCAGAAGTGATTAGATCCGCCGCGTCCGCATCGGTACGGGCAATGACCAGCGTTGGCACGCCGAGCACGTCCGCGGCCAGACGCGCGGCAACCAGCTTCTGAATCGCTTCCTGGGTCGGCACCAGCACTTTCCCGCCCATGTGGCCGCACTTCTTCACCGACGCCAGCTGATCCTCGAAGTGAACGGCCGCTGCACCAGCCTCAATCATCGATTTCATCAGCTCGAAGGCGTTCAGCACGCCGCCGAAACCGGCTTCCGCATCCGCGACGATCGGCAGGAAGTAGTCAATAAAGCGCGGATCGTTAGGTTCGATACCCGCGGCCCACTGGATCTGATCCGCACGGCGGAAGGTATTGTTGATCCGATCCACCACCGACGGTACGGAGTTAGCCGGGTAGAGGGACTGATCCGGGTACATGCTGGAGGCCAGGTTGGCGTCAGCCGCAACCTGCCAGCCGGAGAGATAGATAGCCTCAATACCGGCCTTCGCCTGCTGCAACGCCTGGCCGCCGGTCAGCGCACCGAGGCTGTTGATATAGCCCTTTCTGGCGCCCCCGTGCAGCAGATCCCACATTTTCGCCGCGCCGTTCTGCGCCAGCGTGCATTCCGGGTTAACCGAGCCGCGTAACTTCACCACTTCCTCTGCGCTATAGGGACGGCGGATGCCTTCCCAGCGCGGTTGAGTCCACTCTTTCTGTAATTCTTCGATTTGTTGGGTACGGGTTTTCATGTGCAGATGCTCCATATTGTTATGTGGTGAATTACGCCAGGAAGCGGTAGCCCGGCAGGGTCAGGAAGTCGATTAACTCATCTGACGTGGTGATTTGCTCCATCAGGCGCGCGGCATCGTCAAAGCGACCGCTGCTGAAGCGGTGCTCGCCCAGCTCGTCCTGGATCACCCGCATCTCTTCGGCCAGCATCTGGCGGAACAGTGCTTTCGTTACCGGCTTGCCGTTGCTGAGCGTTTTTTGATGGTGGATCCACTGCCAGATTGAGGTACGTGAAATTTCCGCCGTCGCCGCATCTTCCATCAGGCCGTAGATTGGCACGCAGCCGTTACCGGAAATCCACGCTTCGATGTACTGAACGGCGACGCGAATGTTAGCGCGCATTCCCTCTTCCGTTCGTTCACCCGCACACGGTGCCAGCAGGTGTTCTTCAGCGATGGGGGCATCGTCTTCACGCGTAACAAAAAGCTGGTTTTTATTGTCACCCAGCACGCGGTTGAAAACCTCCATCGCCGTATCGGCCAGGCCCGGGTGAGCGATCCACGTCCCGTCATGGCCGTTGCGGGCTTCCAGCTCTTTATCGGCTTTCACCTTGTTGAGCACCTGATTGTTACGCTCCGCGTCTTTGCTCGGGATAAAGGCCGCCATGCCGCCCATCGCAAATGCGCCGCGTTTGTGACAGGTCTTGATCAGCAGGCGCGAGTAAGCGCTGAGGAACGGCTTATCCATAGTGACGACCTGGCGATCCGGCAGCACCCGATCGGCGTGATTTTTCAGGGTCTTGATATAGCTGAAAATGTAGTCCCAGCGACCGCAGTTCAGGCCCACAATGTGGTCGCGCAGCGCGTGAAGGATCTCGTGCATCTGGAATACGGCAGGCAGGGTTTCAATCAGCAGCGTGGCCTTAATGGTGCCGCGCGGCAGGTTGAAGCGGTCTTCTGCGTAGCTGAACACTTCACTCCACCACGCCGCTTCCTGCCAGGACTGGGTTTTCGGCAGATAGAAATAGGGTCCGCTGCCTTTCGCCAGCAGGTTTTTATGGTTGTGGAAGAAGTAGAGCGCAAAGTCGAACAGGCTGCCCGGAATCGCTTCTCCGCGCCACGTGACGTGTTTTTCAGGCAAATGCAGACCGCGTACGCGGCAGACCAGCACTGCCGGATTAGGTTTGAGCTGGTAAATTTTACCGGCTTCATTGGTATAGCTGATGGTACCGTTTACGGCATCGCGCAGGTTGATCTGCCCTTCGATAACTTTCCGCCAGTCCGGCGCGAGGGAGTCTTCGAAGTCCGCCATAAACACTTTGACGTTCGCATTCATGGCGTTGATCACCATCTTACGCTCTACCGGACCGGTGATCTCGACGCGACGATCCTGTAAATCTTCAGGTATACCGCGGATTTTCCATTCGCCTTGCCTAATGGAAGCGGTTTCCGAAATAAAACCAGGCAACTTGCCGTTATCGATTTCCTGCTGTTGATGAATACGTGCCGCCAGCAGCTTGTTGCGCTGCGGGGTAAAGCGGGTCACCAGCTCAGTCAAAAATTCGACGGCTTCTGTCGTTAAAACGTGTTGTTCCTGCTCGCCGTATGGCTGGGTAAAGGCCAGTTCATCCGCAGTGGTTGCCTGTTGATTCATTACGCTGCTCCTCGTCAAAGATCCAAATTCACGCTCCCGATGCGAGCGAAAGATCGTTGTGTAGTTTTCGCTCAGCAGAATTAAGACTATCTATATTTTTTCCAAAATCAAAAACAATTTCCATTTTAATAAGATATCGTAGATAACCTGTTGATTAACATTGAATTAAAATTTTATTACTTGTTGAGCTGCATTTCGGAAATAAAAAAGGCACCCGAAGGTGCCTGTTTTGAACAGCTGAAACGCTTTAGGATCGTTTAACGCAGAAGATTACTCCAGCGTCGGATTCATGTGGCGCAGATCGTATGGCGTGATTTGGTAGACGTAGTAGTTGAGCCAGTTGGTAAACAGTAAATTGCCATGGCTGCGCCAGGTAGCTCTCGGTTTGTTCTGCGGATCGTTTTTTGGGAAATAGTTGTACGGCACATCAGGATTAAGACCCGCTTCGACATCACGGAAATATTCTGACGCGAGGGTGTCCGGATCGTATTCCGGATGGCCAGTCACAAACGCGATGCGCTTGTCCCGGCTGGCAAACAGGTAAGCATCGCCCTCTTCCGTTTCGGCCAGGATCTCCAGATCGGTGTAATCACGGATCAGCTGCGCCGGGAAATCAGCATAGCGGGAGTGCGGTGCCAGGAAGGAGTCATCGAAACCGCGCGTCAGCAGCGCGTGAGGGTGAAGAATGTGGTGTTCATAAACGCCAGAAAGCTTTTCGGTTCGGGTTTGCTTAGGGATGCCGTAGAGAATATTCAACGCGGCCTGGACTGCCCAGCAGACAAATAGTGTGGACGTGACGTGATCTTTTGCCCACTCCAGCACCTGCCTGATCTGCGGCCAGTAGGCAACGTCATTAAATTCTACCAGCCCCAGCGGAGCGCCGGTGACGATCAACCCGTCGAAGTTTTCCTCGCGAATGTCGTCAAAATTACAGTAGAAGTTATTCAGATGCTCAGCAGGCGTATTGCGCGATTCACGCGCGTCAATGCGCAGCAGCTGGATATCAACCTGAAGCGGAGAGTTCGAAAGCAAACGCAGGAACTGGTTTTCCGTTTCGATCTTCTTTGGCATCAGATTAAGAATCAGTACCTTCAGCGGGCGAATTTCCTGACCTGTAGCACGTGAAGCCGTCATCACAAAGACGTTTTCTTCACGTAAGAAATTGACGGCTGGTAGCTCGTCCTGCACCCGAATCGGCATAACCTTAAATCCTCACAGCATACGTATAAACGTTTAGACATCCAGACAGCTAACGATAACCAGATTTGGCTGGAATGTCGAGTCTGCAAGCGAAAGGTGAGAAAGTTTCAAGGAGGGGATGGTGCGGTCTGAAGGCCTCTTTCACAGGAAGAGAGGAAAGCACAAAGCAAAAAACCCCGCACCTTACGGTGCGGGGTTCTTCTTGATTGATGCCTGGCAGTTCCCTACTCTCACATGGGGAGACCCCACACTACCATCGGCGCTACGGCGTTTCACTTCTGAGTTCGGCATGGGGTCAGGTGGGACCACCGCGCTACAGCCGCCAGGCAAATT